>JAHEMB010000438.1:0-484 GCA_024643915.1 Rhodothermaceae bacterium
GCACCGAGAACGGCTTCGAAGAGATCTGGCCCAGCCAGCATCAGAAGCGCTGAAGGGAAAAGGCCAAGCATCACGAGACGTGCGTGCACCGTCGCCGTCAGGCCGGCCAGCCGGTCCTCTCGCATCGCCTCCGCCGCGTGCACGAAGAATACCTGCGCTACCGCCGCGCCGACCAGGCTGAGAGGAATGGCAAGCACTGCGAAGGCGCGTCCGTAGAGTCCCACTACCGTCTCGTCGAAGAAGAACGCCAAAAGGAATATCGGCAGCCGGGTGAGGAGGGCTTTGATGAGCGTGGAGGGCGTCGAGTAGAGCGGGAATCGCTTGTAGCGCCGCGCCGCCTCCTTCAGGCCCGCGCCCCGCAGCCCGTTCCAGAGCACCGTGCCGCTGCTGCGGACAGCGCCTGCTCCGTTGACCGCAAGGTTGGTCACCGTGCCCAGCAGAAATCCGCCGATCAGGCCCCCTGCGCCAGCATTAATCGGTGGCA
>JAHEMB010000438.1:494-4442 GCA_024643915.1 Rhodothermaceae bacterium
ACGCCGGCCCCAATCCGCGTACCTACGAGCGTCACCTGTCCGGCTACCTGTGCCCCAGAAATAACACGGAAGCGTTTGACGCGCGTCAGCCACAATTCCGCAAGCTTGTTGCTCCGCATGGCAAGGAGCGTCGGCGGGACAAGGAGGAGCCAGGGCGCCAGGGTCGCCGCGCCGAGCAACCGGGCCAGCGTCTCACGCCAGAAGAGCAGGCCCGATAGCAGGACAACGAAGCCAAGCACCACGGCCAGAGCCAGCCACAATACTGTGGCAGCGTCCTCGTCCTTCTCCGGTAGCATGACGGCGTCCTCGTACCGCAGCGAAGTGAAAGAGACGAGGACGGTGAGGAGCGCCACGAAAAGATCGGCCACCCCGAACTCCGCGGGGGTGTAGAGGCGTGTCAGAACGGGCAGCGCGAAGTACGATAGCGCCAGCACCACCGAGGTGCCCGACAGGAGGGTCAGCACGGGCCCCCGGAAGCCCTCGGGTGAGAAAAGCCGGCGCAGCCGCTGACGCATGGACGACGGAAAGGCTGTAGGAGAGAAGGCCGAGGAAGAAAGATAGCGGATGGAGGCGGAAAAAGTAGGACCTAAGCGTCACCGACTGACTACCCTTTCCCTCCTGTGCCCTCACTCCAGTCCTGTCGATGCCTCCGATACACCGTTTCCTCGGTTCGTTGTCTCGTCGGTTTCTGGACGATGCCACACCCACCACGCCCCAGCCTCAAAGCGCTTTTCGTACCCAAGATATTGCAGCGAAGCAGCGGTGTCTGGGAGCACGAGAAAATCGACAGCATAGCGGGTGACGAGGAGCTGTCGGTCGGCGGGCCGCATCGCCACGAAAGCCGAGTCGAGGCGGGCCATCAGGTCGGGGCCGCCACGCTCCGGCAGGTCGAGGGGCGCGAGGTCGTAAAGCCGCTCGAACCAGACGAACATCTGCGCATCCTGGAAGGGGAACGCCTTGAAATCGACGACAAGAGCGCGCTGGGCCTGGCTGCGGAAGCCGGACCAGGAGGGCGGCACGGCGAAAAGGGCGTCGCGGGGCGTCTTGGTGCGCGCCCACGCGGCGATGCTGCCTTCGGGTGTATTGCTTTGGGTCAGCGGGCCCGCCTTGGCACGGAGTAAGCCATCAAAAGCGAGCGTACTCGTGAGGGTGAGGCTCCAGGCCAGCAGCACCGCAATCAGCAGCAACCATCGTCGTTCAAGCAGGCCGTCAATCGCCGCATGTACCCGCGTCGGCAGGAGAAGGGATCCAGCGCCACACAGCATCCCGACGAGCAAGAGCTTGGCGAAGACCGTGTATTTGAAGAGTTGCAGCTTTGCAACAAAGAGCACCGGCGTTATCTCGGTCAGGAAAAACGCGAGCGTACCGAAGAGGCCCGTCAGGGTAAGCACGCGCTTGACGAAATCCGCTCGGTGCAGCCGCCCCCGTTTCTGGAGCAGCCAGAGCGCCGCCAGCCCCCCGGCCAGCACCATCCCGAACCGCAGCATGGAGCGCGGGGAGAAAGACAGGAAGAGGTAATGGTGCGGGTTACGGAAAGCGGCGAGGATGTAGAAAAGGGTCGGACGGTGACCGACGCTGGCACTGGTGGCCTGCTGGTAGACGAGGGGACCGAGGGCGGGCAACGCACACGCCAGATAGATCCCGCTGAAGATCAGTACCTCGCGCCATCGTCTTGCGCGCATCGAAGGATCACGCAGATCGAGCAGGAGGAGCACTCCCAGCAGGCCGGCTATCTGTAGCCCCACCAGCATCTGAAGGCACGTTGCAATTCCCAGCAACAGGGCAGCGAGGCGAAGGCGGCTGCGAAGGAAGAAGACAACGCCCCACAAGGCGAGGGCCCAGGCCGCCATGCTCGGCACCAGTATGCTGGTCACCAAGTCATTCCCGCCCAGCGTCCATTGCGGTGTCAGCACGAGAACCAGGACGACCGTCGCCACTGCCGCCACCCGATCGAGGGTGAGCGTTTGGGCAATGCGATAGACGGCCGTCGCAAGGGCGAGCCAGGCCGCGATGTACCCCAATAGGACCCCCGTCCAAACTGGCATTACCAGACTCAATCCTTCGAGCAGCATCACGAAGTACGTGCGGATGCTGAAATCCGCTACCTGCGTCTGCACGAACCAGTCGTTGGCGAGGAGGGAGGGGTCCAGGCGGTGGAAGAGGAAAGGGAGGATCTCGCCCTGGTCGCTCGTTGCGTAGTGGTAGCCGAAACGGAGGTAATAAAGCAGTAGCGCCCCAAGCGGCACGAACCACGGCAGCGGCTCAGCCGCGGTTCCTCGATCTAGGAGAGGTTCAGGGTTGGAAGATGCGGGGGTCATCAAAAGAGCGAGCGGAGGGCGTGGAGGAGCCGCAGTTCGGGCCGGACGAATCGCTCGACGCGGAAATAGGGTGTCAGGCGGGGTGCGAAGCTGCGTTTGAACTCGGCGATGGACGGCGTATTGGCCCCGACGAAATCCAGCTCTCGCAGCCCTTCCTCGTGCAACCTCAGCAGGATCTCGGTAAGCAAAACACTCATCGCCGGGCCGGGCGTCCCGCCGCCTGCCAGGGCGAAGGCCGAGTTGCCGTCCGTTAGCACCGCCTGGCCCGCGCTCGGCTGTTCGCTTCCCTGCGCGGAGGCTGCAAAGAGGCGCGCCAGCCCAGTCTCCCGCAGGCGCTCGAAGAAGGCAGCACGGCGGGCCGGATCGAGGGGTGAGACGCCCTCACTGCGCGCGTAGCTCTGTTCGATGAGGCCCGTTATTGCAGGAGCAAAACTACCTTCCTCAATGGCCAAGTCAGGGCGCTCCCGCTCAAAACGCCGTCGCACGCCGCGCGAGACGGCCTTCAACAATTCGGCCTCTTCGCGCATCGGGCAGCAATAGGTATAAAGGGGGCATGCCCGCCAGCCGGCCCAGATAAAGGGGCGCACGTCGGCCAGTGACGGGTGGAGGTGGAGGGCGAGGGCGTGAAAGTGTGCGTCGAGGAAGACCAGGAGTGCATCAAGCGGCGTCTTTCGCTGATGAATTTCAGTCTCTCGAAGGGGACGATCCAGTAGAATCGAGGTGTAGGCCGTCAGGGGCGGCACGACCACTGTGCGATACGGCCCGCGTTGCCGCTCGAAAAGCAAAACGCCCGCCCGCAACGATTCACCCTCGAGGACACCGGCCAGGCGGAAGGAGCGCCCAGTCGCCTCGTGTAGTGCCTCAGCGTAGGCGATGTGGCTGTAGGGCGTCGCCTGGGGTGAGTAGGCAAGCAGCCCCGCCCATGCCTCTCGGCACGCTGCATCAGTCGGGTCAAGAAACCGTGCTTGCATCGAGCGCATAGGGGGACAGATCGGCGAGCGGGCAAAAAGTCAATCGTCCTTACGTTCATACCCCCACACGTTCATACCTACAAAATATACTGGCTGAGGTCGCGGTTCTCAACGATCTCGGCGAGCTTGCTCTTGACGAGCCCGGCGTCAATCACCACTTTCTCCTCTTTGATATCGTCCGGTACGTCGAAGAGGATGTCTTCGAGAAGGGTTGTGAGAATGGTGTGGAGGCGGCGCGCCCCGATATTCTCTACCTGCTCGTTGACCTCGGCAGCGGTCCGCGCAATCGCCCGCACGGCGTCGTCCGTAAACTCGATCTCCACGCCTTCCGAGGCCAGTAGGGCCGCGTATTGTTTTAGGAGGGCGTTTTTCGGTTGGGTGAGAATCTTGTAGAAATCCTCCTCGGTCAGGTTCTTCAACTCCACCCGAATCGGGAAGCGCCCCTGCAGCTCCGGGATGAGGTCGCTGGGCTTGGAGACATGGAAGGCGCCGCTGGCAACGAACAGGATGTGGTCGGTTTTGACCATGCCGTGTTTCGTCATCACGTTGGAGCCTTCGACGATGGGCAGCAGGTCTCGCTGCACGCCTTCGCGCGAGACGTCGGGGCCGCCGCCGCCGCCCGTGCCCGAGCGTGCCGCCACCTTGTCAATCTCGTCGAT
>JAHEMB010000439.1:0-1237 GCA_024643915.1 Rhodothermaceae bacterium
AGCGACTTGATGATGCCGAAGATCGGGTCGAACGGCTGGAAAAACTCGCGCGCGCCCTTCACGAACTCGCCCGCCGCCACGTAGCCGCCCAGGTCCGCCACAAGGATGCCCCCGCCGATGCCGACGAAGCACGCCAGTACGTAAAGTACGGGAAACATGATGACGCCTGCCAGCACGCGCGGCACAATCAGGTAGCCGATGGAGTTGAGGCCCATCGTTTCGAGAGCGTCGATCTGCTCGGTCACGCGCATCGTACCCAGCTCCGCCGCGATGCGGGCGCCCACGCGCCCCGCGAGGATGAAGCCCGTCACGACCGCCCCCAACTCCAGAATCATCGACGGCGCTACGATGGAGCCGATAATGGATTGCGGGATGAATGGGCTCACGAGCTGGTAGGCCGTCTGCACCGTCGTCACCGCCCCCGAGAAGGCTGCAGCGAGCGTCACAATGGGGATCGACTCGATACCGATCCGCACCATCTGCTCGAACACGTTCTTCCGGTAGATCCCGAACTCGCTGAGGGAGCCGAACGCCTTGACCAACAAGAGGGCGTACCGGCCCAACGTGGCGAACGGCTGTAAGAGACGCAGTTGCAAAGCTGCCATAAGGGCCGGGAGCGGAGCGGCTTTCGTCGGGCAAAAAAGTCGGGAGCGACAGCGCTACAACGGGGAGAGGGGCCGATGGATGCGTCGCGGAAAGGAAGATTGAATGATGTTGCAACAGGGAAAGGTTCCCCTGCGAAGGGGCGGTGTCATGGCCATCAGTTATCTTGCCATCCTATCAGCCGCCGCGATGGGGGGCGACGTAACAAACTGAGTGGGCGAGTGGGGGAGAGGCACAGAGGGAAGATTGAAAATCTCCGACACTCCGTTTCCTCGGCTCTCCGGCTCACCTCTAAAAGCATGGCCAAAGTTAGAACACGATACGTCTGCCAGGTTTGCGGGCACGACGCGGCAAGGTGGCTGGGGCAGTGCCCCTCCTGCGAGGCGTGGAACTCGTTCGTCGAGGAGGCGGCGCCGAGTGCTATCAAGGCGCGCGTGCCGGCCAGCGTACGCCGCGCCGCGGCGGGCCGCCCGCAACGGCTGAGCGAGGTGGAACTGGGCGAGGAGACGCGCCTCCTCACCGGCGTCGGCGAGTTCGACCGTGTGATGGGCGGGGGCATCATGCACGGTTCGCTTATCCTCCTCGCGGGCGACCCCGGCATCGGCAAAAGCACCCTCATGACCGAACTCGGCCG
>JAHEMB010000439.1:1247-4440 GCA_024643915.1 Rhodothermaceae bacterium
CTACGTGACGGGCGAGGAGTCGGTCCGCCAGGTGAAGCTGCGCGCCGGCCGCCTGGGGGTGGAGACCGACAACTTCCTCCTGCTCTCCGAGACGAATGTGGAGGAGATCGTGGCGGCGGCGCAAGAAACGGAGCCGGACGTGCTCGTCGTCGATTCCATCCAGACCGTTTTCAGGCCGGACATCCAGAGCGCGCCGGGGTCGGTGAGCCAGGTGCGCGAGAGCGCCGCAGCCCTCCTCCAACTCACCAAGAGCGGCGACTTCCCCACGTTCCTCGTCGGCCACGTCACCAAAGAGGGGGCCATCGCCGGGCCGCGCGTGCTGGAGCACATGGTCGATACGGTCCTCTATTTCGAGGGCGAGCGGCACCACGCCTACCGCATCCTCCGCGCCGTCAAGAACCGCTTCGGCTCGACCAACGAGATCGGCGTCTTCGAGATGCGCGAGGACGGGCTGCGCGAGGTGGACAATCCGAGTGAGATTTTCCTCTCGGAGCGCAGCTACGGCCTCAGCGGCTCCACTGTCGTCTGCTCGATAGAGGGGACGCGTCCCATCCTCGTCGAGATCCAGGCGCTCGTCACGCCCACGTCCTACGGCACGCCGCAGCGGACGGCCACCGGCTTCGATTACCGCCGCCTCCAGATGCTGCTGGCCGTCCTCGAAAAGCGCGAGGGCCTGCGCCTCTCCGCCCACGACGTCTTCGTCAACGTGGCCGGCGGCGTGCGCCTCGACGAGCCGGCGGTGGACCTTGGCGTCATCGTCGCCGTCGCCTCCTCCTTCCGCGACGTGCCCACCGACACGGGCGCCGTGCTCATCGGCGAGGTGGGGCTGGGAGGGGAGATCCGCACCGTCAGCCAACTCGACCCGCGCCTCAAGGAAGCCGCCAAGCTGGGCTTCGACCGCGCTATCGTCCCGAAGAACAACTTGAAAGGCTATAAGCCGCCCTCATCCCTTGAGGTGACGGGCGTGGAGCGACTGCACGCCGTTCTTGATTTTGTGCTGTGAGCGGGAAGAAGGCGGTACGCTGGAATTGAAATTGAGAAGTGGGGTAGGTACAAACAGAAGGCGCCGATCTCGTTGAAGATCGGCGCCTTCCGGCACAACCCGTTCGATCCGCGAGCCTATCCTTACAGGGACGGACTCGCGAATCTCCATCCCTCATCACAGGCCCTTTGATTCCTCAGGCGTGAAGGGGTTCCAAAAAAAATCCTGATTACACTGATGTTACGCTTGTAGGGATGTTATCCAAATTATTCGAAGGCGGTGCTAATGGAACGAAGTTCGTTATGGGAACGAAACCCGGCGGCCGAGGGGTTGGACGGTTTCGGTATCGATGCACAGGGTGCAGAATATGCGCCTCTTCGACCTGATCCCGGTGATGCTGGCCGAAGTCGGCTACGCGCTGGAGGGGTGCGGAAAGAAGCCGTTCAAGCAAATAGTGGAGATGCAGGTCGCCCTCAGCGAGGTAGGGTGCGAGACGCAACAGGCGGAGCGCGAGGGCGTGCCCCTCCATGTCCCGGTCTTCGAAAATATTCTTGCAGAGAAGCTCAAGGCCCTCGCGCAGCAGGCCACCCGCGACATCATCCGCTCCAATGATATTTTCGACCTGTGGTACTTCACGACGGAGGCGAAGCACCCGGTGGATAAAGACAAGGTGGCGGCGTACCTGAAGCGGAAGGCGGTGCGGTGGGACGACGTGCAGCCCTGCCGCGCGGCGTTCTTCGACGGCAACGTTGAGGCGCATTCGGCGGAGGCGTATGGGGCCATCGCGGCGAAGCTGCCGCCGGGTGTGGCCCTGTCACCCTTCGAGGAGGCGTACGACCAGTTGCGCGCCTTCGTCAACTCCCTCGGCCTCCCCGCGTGATGGCTAAAGAATCGAAACGATCAGCAGCAGCTCTTTCGGCACGCGAGGTGGCGCTGCGGCGGCTGGAGCGCATTGAGGAGGAGGGCGCCTTCGTCGGCCTTGTCGCCTCTGAGGACACCGACGCGCGCGAGCAGCGGCAGGCGCGCGAGTACGTGGCGGGCGTCACGCGCTGGCAGCGCTGGCTCGATTTCCTCCTCGCCCACTTCTACCGGGGCGATTTCTCGTCGATGGAACCGCGCCTGCGGCACATCCTCCGCCTGGGGCTCTACGACCTGCTTTTCCTCGATACGCCCCCCCATGCCGCGCTCAACGAGAGCGTCGAAATGGCGAAGCGGCACGTGCGGCGGGGGGCCGGGGGCCTCGTCAACGGCCTCCTCCGCAGTCTCCTCCGGCAGAAAGACGACCTGCCACAGCCAGACACGGGGGACGCGGCCCGTGACCTCGCCATTCGTCAGTCGCACCCCACCTGGCTCGTCCGCCGCTGGCTGGAGCGGTTCGGGACGGAGGAAACCGAAGCCCTTCTGCGCTGGAACAACGCCCGCCCCCTCTACGGTCTCCGCCGGAACCCGCTCAGGCTGTCGTCGGAGGCGCTTCACCGGCTACTCGAAGAAAACGAAGTCGCGTGGGAGGCGTCGCCTTACCTGGATGATTTCGTGCGGGTGCCGCGCTTGCAGCAGGTGGTGCGGGCCGGGTGGCTGCGTGAGGGCGCCGTCGCCGTGCAGGATGAGAGCGCCGGCCTCGTCGTGCGGCTTCTCGACGCCCGCCCCGGCGAAACCGTCCTCGATGCCTGCGCTGCGCCCGGCGGCAAGGCGCTCTACGCCGCCGAGATCATGAAAAATGAGGGTGACCTGCTCGCCTGCGACATACATGCGGGTCGGTTGCGCCTGCTCGACCGCGCCGCTGAAGCACACGGTCTCGCCATCGTTCGCACCGAAGCTGCCGACCTACGCACCCTGGCTGAACGTCCCGGCGCGCCCCAGGCCGACCGGGTGCTGCTCGACGCTCCGTGCTCCGGCCTCGGTGTCCTTGCCAAGCGCGCCGACCTCCGCTGGAACCGCACGCCCGAGGAACTCGAAGAACTCGCCACGCTGCAAGCCGAACTGCTGGAGGCGGCGGCCCGGCTCGTCCGCCCCGGCGGCCTCCTCGTCTACGCCACCTGCTCTATCGCCCCGGAGGAGAACGAGGAGCGCATCGCCGCCTTCCTGAAGACGCACCCGGATTTTTCACTCGAATCGGCCAGGGGCTTCGTGCCTGAAGAAATGGTCACGCCGGAGGGCTATTTCGCCACCCTCCCGCACCGGCATCACGTAGACGGCGCGTTCGGCGCGCGG
>JAHEMB010000010.1 GCA_024643915.1 Rhodothermaceae bacterium
CTGGTGGTGCAGGCCATCCTGGCGCGCGGGCGCGAGGTCCGGCTCGGGCCGGGCAACAGGGCGGCGCTGCTGGCTGCCGCCGACGAGATCAGCACCCTGGCCCGGCAGTTCGCCGACGAACACGACGGCACCGAGTTGGCCGCCCTCGACGCCCTCGTCGCCGGCGAGCCGGTGGCGGCGGCGGAGGACGCGCCGGCCGAGGACGAAGCCGGGGACGAAGCCGACGAAGAAACGGTCGCGGCGGACGAAACGCCCGGCGAAGCGCCGGGTGGGACGCCGGGCGACACGACGGCGGCCGGGACGGCCGGGACGGAAGCCGGCGCGGCCACGCCCGCCGCAACGACCGCCGAGGTCATCCCGCCGGTGGGCGAGAAGCGGACGCGGCCCGCCTGGTTTACCGCCTCGCGCCATGAGACGCTGGGGCCGTCGGCCGGGTGCAGTTGCCACAACGACCAGTTCGCCTGGTGGGACCGCGACGCCCACAGCCTTTCGGCCTCGCCCCTCCTCAACCACGACCCCCGCGCCGTACAGATCGCCGAGACGTACGGGTTGAGCCTCGCGCAGATGAAACGTGGCAACCAGATCTGCATGAGCTGCCACGGCACCGTCGTCACCGGCGAGGAGGCCGAAGAAGTGTTCGACGGCGTGAGTTGTGAGAACTGCCACGGGCCGGGGGGCGCCTACGAACGCAAGCACCAGCCCCCGGAGCCGGCCCCAGCGAACTGGTCCGGCTACGCGAAGGCGGCTTCTCTGGGCATGGTCAACCTAGAGCAGGTCTCGGCGCGGGCGGCCAACTGCGCCCGGTGCCATCATATCACCGACCAGCGGCTCCTCTCGTCCGGGCATCCGACCGGCGCGGGGTTCGACCTGGGGCAGCGAGATCAGCGGATCCGACACTGGGAGGCGCCCCTGCACAGCGCGGGCGACCTGAACGCGGCCTACCGACAGGCCATCCAGGGTCGCGCTATCCCGCAGAACGTGCGCCTCGCCACGGTAGTCGGCGGGGCGGCGTCCACGACCAGCGCTTCCGCCGCCGGCACGTCCTCGACGCGGACGACGACGCGGCGCGCCGGACCCCGGAGGCAGCAGCGCGCCCGGCCGCCAAGGGTCCGACCGGGCGGTGGCGCGGCAGCGACGGTGCGCGCCGCTCCCATCGACCTGCCGCCCCTGCGGGCGGTGAGCGACACCACTGCCACCGAAGACGTGCTCTTGATCATCAAACAACGCCTGGAGCTACTGTATACAGTGCTGGGACGAGGGCCGGACGATGGAAGATAAGCAGCTTCCGGTGGATCTCGTCGCCCAGGAGCGCGCGCGCCTGTTCGAGGATCGCTGGTCCGCCTACGGCGCCCACACCGGCATCCTCGACTTCTCGGAGCAGTTGTCTCCGCAGGACATGCGCCGGTACGAGATGTTTGCGCCCTACGACGACGCCCTCCTCGAGAAACTCTCGCCGGACGTGGCCGTGGCGACCTGGAAAGCCGACGCCGTGCTTTTCGAGGAAGGCAGCTACCTCGACCTGGCCTTTTTCGTCGTCGAGGGCACGGTGGACGTCTTCCTGGAGAAACACCGTGATACCGCCGCCCAGCCCATCTTCGACGCCTCGCGCGTGACGTGGGAGGGGCTGCCGCGCTTGGAAAACGGCGAGAACCTGGATGCGAAGACCGTCTTCTTAGGGCAGGTCGAGCGGCTGAAAGAGAAAAGCGATGCCGGCGTCACCTACCTCTCGACAATGGACTTCGACCTGCCCTTCGGCCACGTCGTCCACCTCGGCCCTGGCGAAATCTTCGGCGAGATCGGCGCCTTGAACGGCTGGCCGCAGTCCGTCACGGCGCGGGCGGCCACAGAATGTACCCTCGTGCAGATCCGTGTGCCGGCGCTGCGGGCGATGAAGCAGCAGTCGGCGGCCTTCAACGAACGCGTGGACGCCACGTACCGGGCGCGGACGCTCGCCACGCACCTGGCCTCGACGCCCCTGTTCTACGGCGCCGACCAGGCATCCATCGACGAACTGGCGAAGCGGGTCTCCCTGGTGTCTTGCTCTCCCGGCGAAGTCGTCATCCGCCAGGGCGACCCCGTCGGGGCCCTCTACCTGGTGAGGTCCGGGTTCTTGAAGCTCTCCCAAGCGATGGGCGCGGGCGACATCGTCGTCTCGTACCTCAGCAAAGGAATGACCTGCGGGGAGGTCGAGTTGCTGATCGAGGGCCTCGACGGCTGGCAGAACACCCTCACCTCAGTGGGATTCACTGAACTCGTCGAGATCAAACGGGACGATTTCCTCGCGCTCACCGGGCGTTTCCCGGCCATCCAGAACCGCCTGTGGAGAGCCGCCGTCGCGCGGATCAAAGAATCCGGGCACACGCGTCAACACCTTGACAAGGCCGACCTGATTGAGTTCTCTCTCGCTAAGGGCCTGGTGCAGGGCAACAGCATCCTGGTAATCGATCTGGACGTGTGTACGCGGTGCGACGATTGTGTGCGCGGCTGCGCAAGTACACACGGCGACCGCCCGCGCTTCGTCCGCGAAGGGGAGAAGTACGACAACTTCCTCGTGGCCCGGTCCTGTTACCACTGCGAAGACCCGGTCTGCCTCATCGGGTGCCCTACCGGCGCCATCCGCCGCGCCAACGTGGGCGAAGTCGTCGAGATCGACGACAACCTGTGCATCGGCTGTGGCAACTGCGCCAAGAAGTGCCCCTATGACGCCATCGTGATGCACGACACCGGCACGATGTGGCCCGAGACGGCCCTCCCCGAATGGCTGCGCGGCCGGCCCCGCCAGCTCGCCAGCAAGTGCGACCTGTGCCACACGTCGGAGGCCGGCCCGGCCTGCGTCAACAACTGCCCACACGCGTGCGCTTTCCGGGTAAGCAGCATTGAGGAGTTTCAGGAACTGCTCGCCGTGGAGCGGGCATAGCGATGAAAAAAACGGCCATCCATCAGACCAAGCGCCGCGACGATCCCCGCTGGTTCAACAAGTGGGTGCAATCGCCGCGCTGGTTTCTGGGCTTCTGGATCGCGGTAGCCGTCTGCCTGGCGCTCTACGGGCTCAATGCGTTCTTCGGGCGCATTCATCCGGGGAGCGCCTGGGGGCTGGGCTTCGGCATCAGCGCGGCGGTGCTCTTCGTCGCGGTCTTTGCCTACGCCGTCCGCCGCCGGACGATGCGGTTTCGGCCGGGCCGGACGTGGTACTACCTGCAAGTGCATGTCTACGGCGGCACGCTCTTCATCCTGCTGATGTTCATGCACGTCGGCTTCAAGGTGCCTCAGGGGCTGCTGACGTGGTGGCTCTGGGCGCTGAGCCTATGGGTAGTAGGCAGCGGCCTGCTGGGCATCGTTCTCCAGAAATGGATCCCCACCCTCCTCAACTCCGGGCTGTCCATCGAGGTGCACTACGACCGCATTCCCCAACTCGTTGAGGCGCTCAAGCAGCGCGCCGACACGCTCGTTACCTCCTGCGACGCGCCCATACAGACGTTCTACCGCAAGCACCTGGCGCTCGCCCTCGCCCGCCCCGAAGCCCGGCTGATCTACTACGTCGACATCACCGGCGGCCTGCACGCCCGGACGAGGCAGTTCGACCAGTTGCGGGCACTGTTACCGCCCCCAGAGCAGGAGAAGCTCGGCGCCTTGCAGGACATGTACCGGACCAAGCTGGAGATAGACGCCCACTTTACCTTGCAGAAGGCGCTTCGCTGGTGGCTCTACCTGCACGTCCCGGTCTCTATCCTGCTGATCGCCCTGCTGGCGCTTCACATTTTCGCGGTGCTATATTATTAGCGGAGCGCCTATGAAAACGCCTGACGATAACAAGAAAGGATTCTTTAGCCACTTGCGGCTTCCCGTGTCGGAGAACTACGTGGTGCCCGGCGCGCGCAAGGCGATGTTCTTCGCCGGCGGCCTCGGCGGTATCGTGATCTTGTTCGTGGTGACCTTCAACGTGGCCCTGCAACGCGGCACGCTGATCTCCAATGGCCCGCTCTCGTCCAACCACGCCCTCTTCGGGGAAGATTGCGCGAGCTGCCACACGCCCTTCGATGACGTGGCGGACGACAAGTGCGCCGTCTGCCACGAGAAATACGGCGACGAGGTCGGCATCCACACCTTTGCCTCGCACTATCTCTATCGCTCCGGCGACTTTACGCGCGTGGTGCCCTCGCCCGACGAGGTGAGCTGCGCAACCTGCCATACCGAGCACATCGGGCGTGCAGCGCCTATCGCCGAGGTGGCCGACGCCCAGTGCCTCTCGTGCCACGGCTACGAGTCGTTCAATAAGCGCCACCCCGATTTCCATTTTGCCGTCGAAGACATCGTAGACCCTGCCAACCTCAAGTTTCCCCACGCGCTCCACGTCAGGGAGGTCAAGAGCTACGAGGAACTGGCCGACATCGAGCAGACGTGTTTGTACTGCCACCAGCCCGACCCCGACGGCCGCAACTTCCAGCCTCTCGACTTCGACCGGCAGTGCGACGCCTGCCACCTGACCGTGAGCACGGGCACGCCCTGGCTGCCCGTGTCGGAAGGCGCTTTGACCGAGGTGCCCGCCGTGTTGCCGCTCGAAACGATCCGCGCCCAGCAGGCCCCCGGCACGCGTTGGGCCAATTACATGAACCCCAACGAGTTCCAGTACCGGGGGGAGAGTGTACGCAAACGGCCCCTTTATCACGAGGACCCCTGGATCCTCGAAAACCTCCGGCGCCTGCGCGGCGTGCTCTATCCCACCCAGGGCCTCGCTGACCTGCTCCGCGCCTCCGGCGACGTCGACCCGGAGGACGCCCGCGTGCTCTACGAAGAGGCCATCACCACGCTGCGCGACTATGCCGAAGCGTTGCGTGCCCGGCCCGAGCGAGAGGTTCAGGACGAGCTGGCCGCAATCAACCGCCTGCTGGCCCTGGTAGAAGAGCGCCTGCGCGACCCTTACAGCCCGCTCGACGAGACCCGCTTCGCCATTGGCGCCGCCGAGTTGAACCCGGCGCTGCCGCCGGAGCAGGTGAACGCCTACCGCCTCTTTGTCGACGAGCTGACCGCGCCGTGCCAGCAGTGTCACTTGGTCGAGAACGCAACCCTCATGCGCGTTCAGGCCGAGCAGGAGGCGCTCGCGCGGGCCGAGTTCAACCACGGGGCGCACATTATCCACCGCCGCTGCCTGCAATGCCACACGGCCATCCCTATCCAGCAGTTAGCTGCTACCGAAACTGCCATCGATTCCACACGCGACCACGCCGGGATTCAGAACTTGCCCACGGTTGACGTGTGCCAGGATTGCCACGACACCGGCAAAGCCTCGAACACCTGCATCACCTGCCACCTTTTCCACCCCGACAAATCGCAGCGCTCGAATTTGCTGCTGTATCTTAAGGAGGAGTGACACCGTTGCTGTGGTTCCTGCGTGTGAGACCTAGTGCGAGCCCATGAGCAGTGATCCCTGATGCTGCAAAGAGACACAACGGGCAGGATTTACAGCGGCTTAGACCCTAACACCTATGCCTGCACGGCTGTTTTGCAAGACGGGCGAACTCGCCGAGATGGCCTTCGTGATCGACCAGGAGGCCGTCATTGGGCGGCTTCCCGAAAACGAGATCTCGCTCTTTCCGAGCTTCATCTCGGGCCGTCATGCGTGCATCTATTTCGATGCCAAGGAAAACGGCTACTTCCTCGTAGACCTCGGCAGCAGCAACGGGACGATGCTCGACGGCGTGGCCGTCACCGAGCCGATACGGCTGGAACGGCTCCACGTCATCACCTTCGCCGGCCAGTGCGATTTCATCTTTCAGGACTTCTCCGGGCTGGACGTGCCCCTGGAACGGCCCGGCCTCGCCGATGCAGCTTCCGGCGATCTCGTCGACAAAACGCAAGGGGGCGGCTTCTTCGACGCTGTGCCGGCACGCCCTCGTGAAGGCGCAGAGGACACGCAGGAGAAGACGCAATACGGGGCTTTCTTCGGCGACCTGCCGCCGCTGCCCGACGTAGGCGGGGAGGATGCTAAAGAGGATACGAAGGAAAGAACGCAGTACGGAGCCTTCTTCGGCGACCTGCCGGCGCTACCGGAGATGCCGCAAGCACCGGAGCCGCCCGAAACGCCGAAGCCCGAAGAAAAAAAGCACGCCGCAGACGCCCTCGCCGCTACGCCGCCATATGCCCCCGGCGAGGACGCAATTTCTAGCGACGACGAGCCGGACTTGGTAGCGGTGCCCACCGCCCCAAGCGCCGCGTTCGAGCTGGTGGTCACGCTGCCTGACGGTACGAAGGAGGTCTTTGCCCTGCGGGAGGGCGCCAACGTCCTGGGCCGCGAAGCGACCTGCGACCTCACCGTGCGCGATGCGTCGATCTCGCGCAGCCACGCCTGCGTGACGGTGCAAGGGGAACGGGTCTTCGTGGAAGACCTCGGCAGTAAGAACGCCACCTACGTGGTGGACGAAAAGCTGACGGGGGAAGTGGAGATCCATCCGGGCGCTGAGGTGGGCTTCGGCCACAGCGTCACCGCGACGCTGCGGCGCAAGGGCAGTGCATAAGGCGGAAGCGACGCTCAGCAAATCCGAATCTCGAAATCAAAGGCGCCCGCTGTGGTGCATTAGAATCTTAGAATTTGTCTGCGAGATTCGATCTTTGTATTTCGGACTTCTTGCCCCCATGTCACGCATTACACGACAAAGGTATGCCTGAAGAGACGTTAGCCGACGGCACCTACCTGCTCGACGACCCCGTCGCCGTGCCGGAGATTCTGGACGTGCTCATCGTCGGCGGGGGGCCGGCGGGCACGGCGGCAGCCTTCCGGGCCAAGGAGCTGGGGCTGTCCGCACTCGTCGTCGATTACGACGACCTGATGAAGCGCATCCGCGATTATGCCGACGACAAGTTTATCCTGCCGCACTTCGGCGGGGGCGATAAGATGCGCTTCCCGAAGGGGGGCGACCTCGTGGCCCGCCTGCACTTCGACCCCATCGACAAAGACGACCTGTGCGCCGCCTGGAAGGGCTACTACCGGCAGGCCGGGATCCCGGCGCAGATCGGTGTAGAAATGACCGGGCTGGAACGGCAGGACGAGGACCTGTGGCTCGTCCGCGCCTGGAATCATCGAACCAAGGCCGATCAGACCTACCGGGCCAGGCACGTCGTGATTGCCATCGGGCGCGGGGTGCCTCGCCGCTTCGACATCCCTGGCAACACCGACGGCATCGGCTACCGGCTCGAAGACGCGGCGCGCTACGTCGGGGCGCCGGCCCTCGTGATCGGCGGCGGCACCTCGGCCGCCGAAGCGGTGATCGCGGTCTCCAACGCCAAGGTCGCCGCCGGGGACGCGTGCCGGGTCTATTGGTCCTACCGGGGCGACAAGATGCCCAAGGTCTCCAAAAGCCTGGCCGAGGTGTTCTTCGAAGCATACATCGGCAACGGCAACATCCGCTACTATCCCCGGAGCGAGCCCGTAGCCGTGGTGACCGGGCCGGATCGCCAGGAGTACCTGTCGGTCCGCGTAGACCGCAAAGTCATCGAGGGGCGGCCCTGCGAGACGGCCCACCTGGAGTTCGCCAAGACGCAATGTATGGCCTGCATCGGCGAAGACATCCCGGAGGCGTTTCTCAACGCGCTCGGCGTTTACATGGTCACCGGCGGGCCGAACAACAAGAAGCGCATGGCCGTCTCGCCGCTCCTTGAAAGTCGGCAGCCCGACCTCTACCTCATCGGTGACCTGCTCAGCCAGGCGTACCTCGAAACCGAAGACTTCGATGCCGACCCGGCCACGTTCCGCGAAATCAAGCATCGCGGCAACATCAAGGCGGCCCTGCGCGACGGGATCTTCGTGGCCGAGGTGATCCGGCAAAAGTGCGACGGCAGGCGCGAGATCAGCGTCGTGCTCGAATTCGAAGAAGAGGAGGAAGGAGCCGAGGCCGCGCCGGCGACGCCCAGGGCCCGGCCCGCCGACTCGTTCCTGCGCACGATCGTCGAGCGCGACGGGCCGCCGCCGGAGAGCATTCCCCCGGAACGTGAGGTGCAGGAAGGACAGGCGTTCCTGGTGCGGATGACCCCCGGCGGCGTCGACGAAGACGAGTTTGCCCTGGCTGAACATGGCGTTACCACCATCGGCCAGGAGGCGTGTGACCTTTCTTTTCCTGATGACACGACGCTCTCGCCCAACCACGCCTCGGTCTCTGGAGGGCCAGAGGGCTTTTTCCTGCGCGACGACGGCAGCGACACCGGCACCTACCTGCGCCTGCGGCCCGGCCAACTGAGACCTCTCAGCGCGGGCGACCTGCTGCGCCTGGGCCGGCAACTGCTGGTGCTGCATGGCGAGGCCGCCGGCCCGTGCTTTCTCCACTACGACCATACGGGCGCCCTACTTCACCGTTACCCGCTCTCCGCCAAGACGCTCGTCCTCGGCCGCAAGGCTCCTGACATCACACTCGATGCGGAGGACAAAATCCTCTCGCGGCGGCATCTGGCCGTCTCGGTGCGCGAGGGCACGGTCTTCGTCAAGGACCTGAAAAGCCTCAACGGCACCTACCTCCGGGTACGCGATGCCGTGGCCCTCGAACACGACGACGTCTTCCACGCCGGCCAGCAGATTTTCCGGCTGGTGCTGCGCGAGGAGGTCCCCCGGGACTCAACGACCTTCCACCTGGACCGCCCGCGCAAAGAAGCCGCGCAGCCTGACTTTCAGGATGAGGCTGCTGCACTGGAGGCTGCTGCACTGGAGGCTGCGCCGGCTGCCGCGCTCGCTGCTGCGCCGGAGGCCGCGCCGGCTGTGACGTTCGAGGCCCTGGGCCGCTCCTTCGCTCTCAAGCCAGGACAAACCATCTGCGAGGCCGCCGAGCAACAGGGCGTCGACCTCAACGCGGAATGCCACGCCGGCATCTGCGGCAGCGATCCCATCCGCATTCTCTCCGGCGGTGAACACCTGAGCGCCCTCGGCGACGAAGAGGCCGACACGCTCGAAGACATCTGCGACCTCGAACCGGGGCCGTGTCGGCTGGCGTGCATGGTCAGGGCCACAGGCCCCGTCGTCGTCGAGATCGTCGGGACGTGAAACCGGAGCGGGGCCTACCAGGGCGGTGATTAAAATTCAAACTGGAGGCCGCCCCCCGCTTTAAAGCCGGAGAAGTCGTCCACGATGATCAAATCTCTTTCGATCACGTCGGTCACTCCCAGGGTGTAGACGAACTGCCCGAGAAGGCTCACCCGACTGCTCAAGACGATCTCCGGCGCGAGGCCCACGTCGAACAGGAGTTGCTCTCCGAAGAACGTGGACTCCTCGAAGTAGCGCACCTGTAGGGGCAGGCCCAGGAAGATGCCGGCGCCAAAGCTAAAACGGGGGGCGAGGTGGAGCAGCGCCTGGCGGGGTACCGGGGGATTAAGTGGCACGAAAGCGACATCCGGCAGGCTGTTCTCCGTTCTGTTACGATACCGCACGAGCAGAAGCACCTCCTGCGCCCCAAGGTAGAGCCGCAGTTGCGCGGTGGCCGTCAATCGTTCGCCTGCGCTGATCTCTACATCTCCCCAGGTGTCGGTGCCGTAGAGGGCATACGTCAGGTCGGTGGAGAAAGCGGACAGGCGGCCCAGGCGCACATCGAAGCCGCCCGTGAAAAGGAACTCATCGCCCGGATCCAAATCATCCGGGGTAATCTGACTTGGCTGGAAGGTGCCACGATACTGGTAGGCCGCCCCCACGCCAACGACGAAGTTGTCGGAGAGGGGAAGAGCAAGCGTGAGGCCGGGCGCCACGTTGAAGCCCTGCCCGAAGCCGGGCACGCGAAAATCGTAGACGTGCTGGCTGAGGAGGAGCGCCGTGTGAAACTCTTCGGAGGAGAAGTCGCTGGCGCCTACCGGCAGGTTCAGCCCCAAGTTGAGCACGAGCCCGCCTGCGCCGAGTGGCCGAACATAGCTCAACCCGATCTGCACATCGCCGAGCCCACTGAGCGCCTCCACATCTCCCGACACGCTCGCCTGGGTGGCCAGCAAGCTGGCCCCGAGGCCGCGTCCGAGTGGTACCGAGACGGACAGCGGAATGCTGACCTCGCTGATCGTGCCGGTTGCCGAGATCCCGTTTTCTCGAATAAAAACCGTCTCGTATTCCTGTACGAACACGAGCGCCGTCACCCGTATAGGTTGTTGCTGGCTGCCCATAAAGAGCGCGTCAGGCTGGGCTCGTAAGGCAGAGGCGCCGAAAAGCAGCCCGGCAATAAAGAAGAGCGTTCGGGAGTAGCGCATGGCGCGATCTCGGAAAGCAAGCGGGTCCTAGCGAAACAGGATGACCTTCTGGTAGGTGCTGGAGGCGCCTGCCTGCAGCCGCACCCAGTAGACGCCGCCCGGCAGCGGGAGCCCGGCGTCGCTGCGCCCATCCCAACGGGCCTCGTGCGCTCCTGCCTGCTGCGTGCCGGCCACGAGCGTGCGCACCCGCCGCCCCAGCAGGTCATACACCTCTACCGCGACACGCTCCGGTAGGTGGAGTTGGTACGTGAGCGTCGTCTGCACGGTAAAAGGATTAGGGAAAGCAGGTTGCAGTCCCGAGGCAGCCGGAAGCGTTTCCTCCGCTTGGTAAGCGGCGACCAGGGAAGGCGGCCCGACGAGCACTTTTAGCCGCCGCACGGGCAGCGCTGCGCTCAACGCGACGGTGAACTGACCCCCTGGCGTAGGAAGCAACGTGTTATTTTGTGGATCGAGCACGTAAAGGTCGAAGCCCGGGGGCCGGGCGCCCTGCTCCACGAGGGTCACCGTCACGGGCCGCGCGCTCGACCATCCTGCTGCCTCGCTCGCCGTCACCTCTACCTCCCAGGCCTGCCCGTCCCCAGGCGGCCTGAAGCTCCCCGCCAGGCGATGCCCGGCCTCCAGGAGGCTCAGCCGTACGTGCTCGGCAACCTCCGGCGGCTCCGCAAAATCTAGCGCATCGCGGCCGGGGGCGGCCTCATCGGCGAACCCGATGAAATTCTGCGCATCGCGGAGCCGCGCCGACGGGGCCTCGGCGACGAGTTGGACGAGGTAGGCCGCTGTGGGCCTTATGTTTGCCTGCAAAGGGCAGGGAGCGCCGGGGGCTTCCTTCGGCAAGAAGGTGAGATTAACGTCCACCGGCTCGCGGTTGAAGACAAAGTAGCCCTCCCACGGGCAGAGCACCTGCTGCTGCACATAGCGGTCGTCGTCGTAGAGTTGCGGCGCTTCCACGTCGCCGGAGCGCTCCACCTGCTCCCATGCCACGGGGAACGCGTAGGGCACCGCGATCTGGTTCCAACCGGGCCCGATGGTAACCTCGTAGCTCGAGTCAAACGGTTTCAAGACGGAGAGGCCGCTCTGCACGGTGAAGCGTTCGAGCGCGCGGGTGACGAGCCAGAAGGCGTTGCCCGGCACCAGCAACGTGTTGAGCTGCGGCCCTTCGATGTATCGATCGTCCCGCCAGCGCAGAAGCCGCCAGTTGTCCTCCGCATAGGCCCCGTAGGTTTCCGAGAGGGTACCCAGCGGATCGGGCTCGCGCAGCAGCAACGGAACGGATATCATGCGGTAGATTCCTTGTCGTAGCGCCGCCTCGGTCGTGCCCTCTAAAAGGAATACGGGCACGTAGAGCGGATTCTGCGCCGGGTTGACCTCGGGGAAGGTAAACGTGCCTTTGCTGTCCGTGTACTCGACGTAGCCCTCTATTCCCCGCCGCGTGACGAACTCGGCAGGAATGGTTGCTGTTAACTGGTTGCCGGAGATGGTAAAGGGAGTCGTCGCGAAGGCCCTTTGCTCACCGGTTCTGCGGTAGAAGATCCGACCGGCGGAGGGCGTCTCGACGAACGAGGTGGCCGTCACCTGCACGCTTTGTCCTTCCATCGGCGGCTCGGGATCGAAGCCTACCATAACGTTGGACTGGCCGTGGGCCGCTGCCGGAAGCAGGAGGAGCAGCAACAGGACCAGGCCGTTTTTCGGGATATATTGCTGCTTGCTCACGGGTACAGGGATTGGAGGGAGGGATCGCTTTGCGAGGCAGCTTCAGGGGCGAGGCGTGTTGCCGCTCGGCGGCGGCGGCGGGCCGGGTAGGTCGCCGAGGTGGGTGCCTGTGCTGACGGCATCGACGGCAGGCTGACGTTTGTCCTGGCCGGGCACCACCCCCGCGCCGAGGCTGGCGTTGAGCAGCCCGAGCCGCAGGCTGACCAGGTCCGGCCCGCCCCGCATCAGCTCGTCGAGCAGGCTGGTTTCCGCCACCATCTCCTCCGGCGAATCGACGACATCAGCCAGGGCTTCGGCTGCCTCGGCGCGGTCGGCGGCCAGACTGAAGTTGGGATCGAACCGGACGGCCTCCTGGTAGAAGCGGGCCGCCTCGGGGTAGGCGTTTGCCTCTTCCCGCTCCAGCCCCCGGCTGTAAGCCAGAAACGCCAGCAGGTTCTCCGTCGGGATGGTCTCGATGCGGGCGCGCTCCTCCGGCGTCACCGTTACGTCCATCTCATCGAGGATGCGAAAGACCAGTTGCTTCTCCAACTCGAAGAACCGGCGGAGCGTCCCCTCGGCGCTCTGGGTGCCCGGCGCATCGGGCTCCTGCGAAGCGACGACCGTGGCCTCCACCGAAAGGGCTTCGTCGAGCACGTTGTACGTACCGCCTACGAGGCGGCCCGCCTGCAGCAAGCGGCCCGTGCGCGGGGCCGTTGCCGCCTCTACGTAGGCTGTTTGCGCCAACGCTAGCTCGCCAAGCAGCGCCTGAAGCCGGACGCGTTCCACGACGGTCAGGCTGCGGACGTGCGCCAGGTCAACGGTCAGCATCTCGCCCAACCCGCGCCCGATGGGGGCGAAGCGGGCATTGGTGCCCTGGTAGACGAAGGGGAAAACCGCCACGATACGGGGAGAGGTGGCGCCGCTGCCTAGCTGCGCCTCCTCCGCCAGCAGGCGACGTATCTCCTCGTGCGCCCGTTTGCGATTGACCCATTCGTATCGTCCCAGCAAGAGCTTTCGATAGGGCGAGCGGCGGGAGACGGCAGGATACTTCTCGTAGAGCCGCAGCGCCGTGTCCACTTGGCCTATCGTTTCACTGGCCAGCCCCAGGTAAAAGAGGGTTTTCGGGTCGTTGGCATCCCGGGCGTAGGCTTTCTCGAGGTGGTCGTGTGCCTGGGAGTAACGACGGGTTCGCATGTAGATGACGCCCAGGTCGCGTAGCGCCTCGGCATCCTGCGGGTTGTCCACCAGGCGGGCCTGCAGGCGCAGCACTTCCGTCTCGTAGGCCGCCGGGTCCTCAGGGATCCGCGCCGAGGAGCATCCGGCGCCCAGCAGCCAGAGGCCCGCCAGCGCCAGCGCCCACCCCAGCCCGCGCCACGCGCGGCCCCGTGCTCTGCAAGGAGTCGTGTTCATGCCGCTTCCTCCGTGAGCCGTTAAACCAGCCGTTCGACCTTAACCGGCAGCCAGCAACGGCTCGATACTGTCGGCCTTCAGGCGGGCGCGCGAGTAGCTCGCATCGTATTCCAGCGCCTCCAGGAATTTCTCATAAGCTGCCCGGTACTCCTCCTTCTCCAGCAACACGATGCCCTCCGAATAAGAAATCTGCGCATCGAGTGATTTGGTCTCGGTGCTCGCGCCCAATGTCGTCTCGCTCAGGGTGACGTTGATGCCTTGCGCCACTTTCAGGCTGAGTTGCTGCGTCAGCTCATAAAAATCCTCTGCCCTGCCTTTCACCTGCTCGGACATCAGGATCTCCCCGGTCTCGACGTTGACCAGCCGGGCGTTGATCATGATGTCCTTCCGGTGCTTTATGAACGAACCCAGCAGCATGGCCTGGGCGCCCATCAGCTTGCCCATCCGCACGGCGGTCGATTGATCGACGCGGCTGGCGTCTTGCTGCAAGTCCAGCTCGCTCAAGAGCCACTGGATACGTTCGCGCTCGACCACCTTCAGGTCCGTCGCGCCGTTGAGCTGGTGGATCAGCACGGAAGCGAAGCCCTGCTCCATTGGGGCGAAGCGCTCGTGGTCGTCCACCGAGTTGTTCGTGAAGTCCATGATGGCGAGCGTCTGAATCCCATCCCGCGCACGCTCGACTTCGTAGGAGTTACTGACGTCCTTGCGTACCTCGTAGTAGAGCTTCATCAACGGCGGGGGCTCCATGTCGGGATCGAGCTCGACGAGGGGCGGCTCCAGTTCCAGTAGCTCGGTGAGGGTTTCGCGTGCCTCGTTAGCCATGCGCTTGGCGATGTAAGCGCGCCCAAGGTAGTGAAGGGCTTCCCTGCGCTCGGGGGTGGCGCGGGCGTCGTCTTTGGCCAAGTCGGAAAAAAGGCGGATGGTGGTATCGTAATCGCCCGTAGTGTACGCCGTCACGCCCTCCGCCATCTGGTCGTCCTGGGCCTGCGCGTGCGGCGCAAGCAAAAGCAACCCTGTGCAGAGCAGGCAAAGGAACTGGCTGAGGGCGGACAAGAGTGATCGGTCACGCCAGACGTTGAATGAGGCCATAGGGAGCACCCCCTGGGGATAGCTTGACATGCATGGTGGCCTGGGGCGGAAAGCATCTGCGCAAGGGGCGGAAGGCGACGCGGCGATCTCGTCTATGCAGCCCTTCGCTTTGCCGGTAAATACGAAGAAATGCGGGTGCAGAGCTTCGCTTCCACAGGAAGTTGCTAGGCTTCCTGTGGTGACCGGCGAGCGCGTAAGACCTGCGACATCGCTGTTGCTGGCGGCTGAACCCCCCTTGCAGCACGTTTCAGGTCGATGTGCTTAAGCACACCGACAATCTAAGTGATTCGGATCAAATATGCGAATTTCGAGCACGGGATCGCCAGAATAATTGTGGAGCCGGTTCGGGGTTGTTACTGGGCACGCAGCCGGAAAGAGAGGGTATCCGGGTTGGAGCTGAATGAGGGTTTCACGTTCAATACGCGCTCGTTCCCCACCATCTCATAGCCGTGCCGCCTGACGGCGATGCGGTGCCGGCCCGGACGGAGGGTGATGAGCCCCGGCGCCGTGCCCGCTGTGTACTCTTGCCCATTAATCAAGATGGTGCCCCACGGGGCGCCTCGCACGGTGACGTTGACAGAACGCTCGAAATAGCAAATTAACTCTTCGCGCGCTCCGGCGGCTAGTGTGACCTGTGTCTCCACGGCGAAAGGGGGCTCGCCGCACCGCACCGTGCGGCGTCCAGCCGCCACAACCATGCTGCCGGAATCATCCAGTGTTTTCCCGTCGACTGCCACCGGCCCACCGGGCACGGCGCGCACGGCCAGGGTGGCGTTGCGGGCCAGGGGCGGGGGGGCTTCGCGGGGGGGCGTGTTCGCCTCGCGCTGGGCCGGTTGTAAGGGCGTGAGGCTGACGTCGAGCGTCTGGCGCTGCCCGGCCAGCAACGTCAGGCCTACGCGCTGCCACGGCGCGAAACCTTGCTTCTCGACCCGCAACGTGTACGTGCCCGGCGGCATCTGGGTGCCGGTGTAGGGCGTCGGGCCGAGACGCTCGTTGCCGATCCAGACGGCGGCCCCGCTGGGGGTGGACGTGATCTCCAGGGAGGCGAACTGTGCAGCGACGGTGCCGGTGTCGGCGCCGGTGTCGGTCGGCAGCGGTTGCAACTGCAGCGCGAGGTCCAGGCGCTGTCCATCCGCTACATTAAGGGTCGAATCAAGGTCTTGGTAGCCCTCCAGGCGAACTGCAAGAGAAACCCGCTCGCCGGCCAGGGCGTGCCCCTCCAGCGGCGTCGTTCCCACCGCGCGTCCGTCCACCAGAACCTGCGCGCCGGGCGGGCTCGAGGTCACAGCCAGCGTGGCCGGGGCCGAGGATGGGCCGGAAAGGAACGACCTGTAAAGGAGGAATCCGGCTATGCCCAGCAAGACGCCAAACGCCCCGAGCGCGCCCCACAGGAGGCCACGCCGGGGCCTAGGTGCCGCAGGGGCGTAGGGCGCCATCCCTTCGACGACGGTTGCTGCATCGGAAGGAGGTGGGCTGAGCGCCTCGAGATCCTCAGCAACATCAAGCATCTCGCGCGCGCTCTGAAACCGGTTCGCCGGGTCCTTTTCCAGCGCCTTCATCACCAGGCGAGACAGCTCCGCCGGCACGGCCGGATTGACCTGGTCAAGGGGCAGCAGGGGTTCTTCGACGATGGCACGCATGATGGCGAACTGGCTGCTCCCCGTATCGAACGGCAGTCGCCCGGCGAACATCTCGTAGAGCATCATCCCCAGCGAGTACACGTCGCTCCGGTGGTCGAGGTCGCGGAGGCCCCGAACCTGCTCGGGCGACATGTAATAGAGCGTGCCGGCAATCCCCTGCGTCATGGTACTTGCTGCATCGGCCTGCTGCTGGAGTTTCGCGAGGCCGAAATCCGTCACCTTAACGGTGCCCCCCCGCGTGATCATAATGTTGCGCGGTTTGATGTCTCGGTGGGTGACGCCGACGCCATGTGCCGCATCGAGGGCCAGGAGCATCTGGCGTACGAGGGGCTGCGCGCGCTGCCAGGACACGCTGCCCCCTTCGATCAGGTCCGCCACCGTGCCGCCATCGACGTACTCCATGACGATGAAGACACCCACCTCGGTTTGCCGCAACGCGTGGATGCCGACGATGTGCGGGCTGTCGATGCGTGCGAGGGCACGGGCTTCCGAGCGGAAGCGTCGCAGGAATATCTCGTCGCGGGCGAGGGCCGGGTCGATCATTTTCAGCGCCACCGTCCTCGCCAGCGCCTGGTCCTCGGCCTCGTAAACGACCCCCATGCCGCCTTGCCCCAGCACCCGGCGGATGTGGAAACCATCGATCACCGTGCCCACTACCGAATTCGATTCGAATGCCATATGCGCTCTCTGGGCCTGATTACGCCTGTATCACAATCACCATCGCGGTGCTGTTATCACGCCCGCCGCGCTCGTTGGCAAGAGCCACGAGCGCTTCGCACGCCTGTTGCGGGGGGCTGCAGGCTATGATCTGCTGCATCTCCTCCGGCATCACCGCTTCCAGCCCGTCCGAACAGAGCAGGAAGCGGTCGCCGGGACGGGCGGGTCCGAGTGCTGTACAGTCCACCTCGAGCTCAGGGCCTACCCCGAGGGCCCGCATGAGGACGTGCCGGCGGGGATGCGTCTGCATCTCTTGTTCCGTCAGCAACCCCTCGCGCTGCATTTGGTGGACTAACGTATGATCGTGGGTCATCTGCGTGATCGCTTCTCCGCGCAGCCGGTACGCGCGGCTGTCGCCTACGTGGGCAAGATAGGCCTGCCCTTTGCGGAGCGCCAGCGCCGTACACGTAGTGCCCATCTTCTCGAGCCCGCCGTTGCGTTGAGACTGTTGATAAACGCTGGCGTTGGCCTCCACGAGCGCCTGCCGCAAGCGACGCTGCACGTTCTGGCCGGGCCCGGCAAAATACGCCTTCTGCACCACCCGGACAGCCAGACGGCTGGCCTGGCCGCCGTGCGTATGCCCTCCCATCCCGTCGGCCACTATGAAGAGCCGCGCCCCGGAGCCCTCGCCTCCATCCGGGCGTGCCTCAAAACAACCATAGGCGTCCTGGTTCTCTTCGCGGACGCGCCCTACGTCAGAAAAGACGCCGAAGCGAACGGTCATTTTTCTTTGTCTCTTCCACCAAGCCATTGGCGTACAGGTTGACGGGCGGCCCTCGCACATCGCCAGCAGGCGGCGTCGTCTTGCCAGGTGAAACAGACCCGCCACTGGTCGAAGATACGGAGGCTGTACGGCCCGGCTGCCCGTGCGCTGCTCCAGGCGGTTTCCAGGCGGAACGTGCAAGTCCGTTACGGTCGTGGCGGCATCAAGCATGATGCTGGCGCCTCCGCCTCGTTCAACGCGCTACGTTGAGGTGGAATCTCCGGTTCCACCAAAGGAACGAGCGTCTTCTCATGCGACCAACAGCACCCCTAAGGTATAGACGGCCTGCAGCGCACCCCTTGCATCGGCCAATCGGTTCCAATCAGGTTCGACAACCAACCCACCTGGGTTACCATCTGAGGCGCCGATCCCTTATCGATCGGTTGCCGCGCAAGACACGACCTGGGCCTACCCGGCCCCCAGGCGCCGC
>JAHEMB010000440.1 GCA_024643915.1 Rhodothermaceae bacterium
TTCTTGGTGGGCCGCGAGCGCCTGGGCGACTACGAGGAGGCCCAGCCCAACAGCAAGCTCAACCTCCAGGGCAACTACGACTACCAGGCGTGGTCCCTCATGCTGCGCACCAACCGCTACGGCGAGGTGACCGACCTCAGCTCCGACCCCACGCTCGACCAGACCTTCTCGGCGAAGTGGCTGGTTGATGCCGAGATCGGCTACCGCGCCCTGTCGGGCCTGCGCATTGCGGTGGGCGCCAACAACCTGTTCGACGTCTACCCGGACCGCAACATCAAGGCGAACAGCTTCAACGGCATTTTCCAGTACAACGGGTTCTCACCGTTCGGCTTCTTCGGGCGCTACGTCTACACGCGCGTGGCCCTTCAGATGTGAGGCTGAAACGTGATGCGTGATCGTGCTTGCTGTGGCGTTGCGGCAAGCACGATCACGTTTATTTCGACAACCGTAGGTTCACGTCAGTCAACCTGCGATTTCACCCATCATTACTCCGGGCCTCCGCCCTCTTCGGCGGGGGCCTTTTTTTGTGGGGGAGGGCTTGACAGTGTCCGCCAATTTCCTACATTAGTGTGTTCGGGACTTGAGACATTTTTCGATGCTCTTCTCTGAGAAGAATCATTTTGGGAGGCTGACATGAACAAGCTCATCATCGGCGGCCTGCTGCTCGTCCTGGCCGCCCCGGCTGCAGCGCAGCACGGCGCCCACGGCTACGGCGACCAACTTGGCACCGTCTACCCACCCGCTACCTGCAATGACGCGGCCCAACCGCATCTGGAGCGCGGCTTCGCCCTGCTCCATCACATGACCTACGAAGGCGCTGAGGAGGCCTTTGCGGCAGCCGTAGCGGCGGACGCGGCGTGCGCCCTCGGCTACTGGGGACAGACCATGACCTACATCCACCCCCTCTGGTCCGACCCGCCCTCGGAGGAGCGCTTCGAGAAGGGCCGCATGCTGCTGGCCGAGGCAAAGGGCCTGCCGGGGCTGACCGAGGCGGAGCAAGCCTACCTGGACGCCATCTCCGCTTACTTCGACGCGGGCCGGAACGACAATGAAAAGGCTAATCTCGAAGCCTTCGCCGACGCCTGGCTGCGGGTGCATATGCAATACCCGGACGATGTGGAGGCGGCGGCCTTCCACGCCCTCACCCACCTCGCTACCGCCGACCCCGGCGACAAGTCGTTCACGAAGCAGCAGGAGGCCGGCGCGGTGGCAGAGGAGGTGCTGGCACACGAGCCCGACCACCCCGGCGGCCACCATTACGTCATCCACGCGTACGATGTACCGCCCCTGGCCGACCGGGGCCTCGATGTGGCCCGCCGCTACGGCCAGATCGCGCCCGCCGTGCCGCACGCCCTCCACATGCCCACCCACATCTTCACGAGGCTGGGGCTGTGGGACGAGGCTATCACGATGAACCAGCGCTCGGCGGAGGCGGCACTCGCCCACCCAGCGGGCCACGCCCTCTCGCTGCACTACCTGCACGCCCTCGACTATGTGGCCTACGCGCACCTGCAACGCGGCCAGGACAAGCAGGCGCGCGCGGTGCTGAAGCAGATCGAAAAGATCGGCGCCGACCCCATCCAGGCCCACGGCGCCAGCGCCTACACCCTCGCCGCCGTGCCGGCCCGCCTCGCCCTCGAACGGCAGGACTGGGAGGCTGCCGCCGCGCTTGAGCTCCAACCGGCCAGCTACCCGTGGGACAAAGCGCCCGCCATGGCCGCCCTCACCCACTTCGCACGCGCCCTCGGCGCCGCCCGCAGCGGCGACGGCGAGGCCGCCCGCGCTGCCCTCGACCGGCTGGCCGACCTCCGTGACCAGGCCAACGAAACGTCCCGCTACTGGGGCAAGCAGGTCGAGATCCAGCGGCAGGCGGCAGCGGCCTGGCTGTCCTACGAAGAAGACCGCCACGACGAAGCCCTCGACCTGATGCAGGCCGCCGCGACGATGGAGGCCGGCACCGAGAAGCACCCCATCACACCCGGCGAGGTGCTGCCCGCCCACGAACTCCTCGGCGACCTCCTGCTGGAACTGGGCCGCTATGACGAGGCGCAGGCTGCCTACGAAACGGCCCTCGCGCGCAGCCCCAACCGCCTCAACAGCCTCTACGGCGCCGCCCGCGCTGCCGAGCTGCGCGGCGACGCCCAGACAGCGCATCACTACTACAGCCTCCTCGCCGAGGTCGCCGCCGACGCGGACACGGAGCTGCCCCGGCTGGCAGCAGCCCACGCCTTCCTGGGCTCGCATTGAACGGCACCTGTTCACCGATCAGAAGGCGCTCGTTTTAGCGGTGAGGGGGGCATGGCGTTCGCCGCCGTGCGGCGCGGCGCCCTCCTGAAGCAGCCGTGTGTTCTACTCGCTCTGATAGCGGAGGCGAAAAACGCGCGCTTCGTAGGGTTCCAGGTCCGCGGTCAGGCGTGTGCGGCGCGGCGCGGCGTCCATCGCCTCCAGCCGCTCAGGCGCCTCGGCCCACCGGAAACTGTCTCGCTCCTCAAGGCCGAAAAGCCCTTCTTCCAACACGGCGTCCGTCCTGCCCTCGGGCCACGCGACGGTCAACTCGACCTGGATGCGGGCATCATAGGCGTTGGAGACGAAGAGATAGTCGTTGCCTCGATGGTGGTGGAGGGCGGTGCGTAGCAGGAGGTGGTCGGGGTGCAGCGTCGGGTACGGATCGACGTAAGCGGCGTGGCCGTACTGGTCGGGGCCGGCGCCGGGCGTCCGCCCGAAGCGTTCAGCGCGGTAGGCGTCGGCATCGGGTAAAGGCCGCCGTTCGCTGAACGCAGAGCGGGCCACCGCTGTCTTCGCCGCGCCCACACTTTCCGCCGGCCTCCGGTAATAATCCGTGAGGGCCTCCAACGTCAGAGCGCCCACGGCGAGGGCGTCGTCACGGGCAGGCGCAAGGAGGGCGTCGTCAAGGCCCGCCGCGTCGAATTGCCGGAGGAGGCGGTTGCTGCGGCGCACCTGCTCGGCGCCGGGGCCGGTGGCGGGCATCCGCGCGTGGGTGTAGTAGAGGTAGCCGCGCAGGCCGTTGATCTGCGTGGTGAGCAGGAGCCAGGCGAGGTCGCGGTCGTTGAGCAAACGGGTATACAGCTCATCATTCGGCGAACACCGCAAGGGCACGTCAACGGCGTAGCCGCCCTCGCTGGGAAGCTGGGCCTGGGCCGCCACCACGAGGCCGGCCCAGAGACCATCCTGCCGCACCACGTCCATCAGCATCTCAGCCCAGCGGCTTGCGAAGTTCTGATCCCAGTACCAATCGCGACGAGGCATGGCGCTCACCCCTCCGGCATAGACCTGCAGGGCGCTGGCCTCCATACCCAGCACATCAGCGGGCACGCCGTACCGGCCATCGGGCCGCCGGTCGAACGGGCCGCTGCTCCAGGCCGGGTCCAGTTGCTCCTCAGCCGACCATGCAAAGCGGTTCGAGAAAAAGACGTGGGCGTCGAGGATATCCACGAGGATGGGATGGCGTTGGTAGCTGCGCGGCTTGCCTTCAGTCTCGAAGGCTTTCACCTGCTCATAGGCATGGTGTAGCAAATCGGGTGTGGGGAGGCTGGCCGGGCCGGTGAAGGGCCGCACCGGCTCTCCCGGGCGAACCAGCCCGAAAAGGTGGCGATATGTCTTCCCTTCAGCCTCATCCCACAGGTACCACCCCAGCAACCCCGGGTGGTCGCGCAGGCTTTGCACCACGTAGCGCACGTTCCACGCCCAGAAAGGCCGCGCCCCCTGCCCGTCGCACTCGACCGACGGGATACGTTGCGCCCGGCCCGGCTCCGCCCGTGCGTTCTGCCGCCGCTCCTCCTCGATGAACTCCCGGTACGCGGTGCACGAGACCCTCTCGCTGCCGTCGAAGGGGTCGCCTTCGTACCCGGGGGTGATGAAACTGGAAAGTGCAACGATGGTGTAGATCGGCGTTTCACTCGTCCCTACGGCCTGATCCATCAGCCACCGCATCCCCTCGACGTAGGCGCCGGGCCGGACGTGGCCCGTCGAGCGCCGCTGCCCCTCGGCATCGACGTACGTCAACGCGTACCAGTTGTACCAGCTTCCATGGACGGCCTGCGGCACGATCCGTCCATCCGCGGTGGCCGTTTCGAAGAGGGTGTTGGTCCCATGCCGCCGCATCGTCGCCAAGTGCGCCCGTACTGAATCGCGGTTGGCTCGGAACAGGCCCGTCTCAGGCGTCGAGCCGGTGCAGGTACCCGCCTGGTTCCATCCAAGAGGATAGAACGGCTTGCCATTTACTTGCAGCGCATGGCGCGGCCCCGGCGTCACCACCGAGCCCGCCGGCACGGTCTGCACGGCCACGCCAGGATCATCGACAACGAACAGTTGCTCTTCTGGGGGCAACGCGCCCTGCCGGCACGCCCCCCCCACGATGAGAAGCAACACGAGTAGCAACAGGGGCCTTTTCATACGTCTGCTAATCTCTT
>JAHEMB010000441.1 GCA_024643915.1 Rhodothermaceae bacterium
CGCCCTCGCCCGTCTGTTCGACCGAGGCGATGGCCTGATCGAGCCACCAGGTTTCGTAGAGCATCGTCGTCCAGAACCAGTCGAGGTCGCGGCCAGCGGCCTGCTCGAACGTGTTGAAGAGGTCGTAGGGGTAGGGGTGCTTGTACGCCCAGCGCCGGGCGTACGTACGGTAGCCTTCCAGGAAAGCGACTGAGCCGATAAGGCCACGGAGGGCGTGCAGCATCACGGCGGGCTTGCTGTAGCCGGCGATGCCGCGCGCGGACGTGCCCTGCGGATACTCGTCGCCGTGCCGCATTGACTCCACTTCGAGGCCGCTGCCGGCGATCGTATAATAACTCTGCGCTGCCGGATCCCAGGCATTTTCGTTATAGAAGGCCGCCTTGCCCTCGTTTGTGTTGAAGGAGGTCAGCCCTTCGTCCATCCAGGTGAACTGCTTCTCATCCTGCCCGACCATCATCGGAAACCACATGTGGCCGATCTCGTGAAGCGTGACGCTGAAGAGGGTGCGGGGGGTGCGGCTGCCGCCGATGAGCGTAATCATTGGATACTCCATCCCACCCCCGATGATGCCCTCCACCACAGTCATGTGCGGGTAGGGATAAGGCAGAAGGTACTTCGAAAGGAACTCGATAGAGAAGCGGCCATACTCCGCCGCGCGTTCCCACGCGGCAGCCTGGGGGCGGTAGAGCGCGTGGATGAGCGCCTTGCCCGTGCCGGTGTCTGCAGGGGTGGCATCCCACACATAGTGCTGCGAAGCACCAAAGGCAAAATCGCGCACGTTCTCGGCCCGGAAGCGCCAGGTGAGCACATCTGCGGGGCTATCGGCGGTGGCGAGGCGGCGGAGATGGTCCTCCGCCGTCACTACGTGCACGATCTCGCCGGTGCGGGCCACCTCGGCGAGGCGTTGGCGCGTCTGCGCCGAAAGCACCTCCTCGGGATTCTGGAGGACGCCGGTAGCGCCGATGAGCCAACCCTCGGGGAGGGTGATCTCGACGTCGTAAAAGCCGTAGTCCATGTAGAACTCCCCATTGCCCTGGTAGGGGTCGGCCTTCCAACCCTCAACGTCGTCGTAGACGGCCATCTGCGGGTACCAGTAACCGAGGAAAAAGACCTCGCTATCCTGGCCCATGCGCGGCGCCCCGGCCTCCGGCACCTCAAAGCTCCAGGCAAAGCTAAGTGTCTCCACGCCACCAGGCGAGAGAGGCTGCGGCAGGGTGATTTCGAGGACAGTGCCGAGGAGGGCGTAGCCTGGCGCATCGAAGCTGTTACGTTCGAGGAGGGGCTGCCCCCCCGCCTTCACCTCAGCCAGATGGACGCCGCCGGTGACCTGCTGCGCGCGGTTGCGGATAGCCCCCGGCGCGTGCAGGTTCTGCCGCAGGTGCACGTACACCCGCCGCAACGTGTCGGGCGAATTGTTTTGGTAACGCATCGTCCCCTCGCCCCGAAGCATTTTTGTCTCGGGGGAGAGCACGGCGCGAAGCGTATAGTCGGCGGTATTCGTCCAGTAATCCGGCCCAGGCTCGCCCGTATCCGTGCGCGTGCCTTTCTCTACGGCACGCTGAAACTGCGGCGAAGAGATAACCGGGTAAGGGATGGGCCGCCGTGGCTGCGCCGCCAGATTTGTGGTTACAGGCCACAACAACAGGACCACGAGGCCCCACAGAAAATTCTTCATGAGAACATGATCCAGGCTAGAGAACGAGCAGTATAAGGTACTTCTTCAATGGCGTCTCGGTGCTGGTAAGCTCCTACTACACCTGGGATTCGCGAAAAGAAGGTGAAGGTAGAGGCTAGGCTGGCTAGGAACTTGCGCCTCCTGCATACGGTTGTTTAGCTTCGCGCCTTTCACCGAAAAAGGCCCTGGTGGCGGAAGTGGTAGACGCGCATGGTTCAGGACCATGTGGCCGAAAGGTCGTGGAGGTTCGAGTCCTCTCCAGGGCACTTTTATGAATTCGACTGAGCGAGGGAGGCACTTTCCAGTGTCTCCCTCGCTTCATTTTTGCACTCTTGCGATGTGGTGTGAGGTGGTGCGGTTTTCGGAGAAACGCTGGCTTCTCGGTTTCTGCGTCTCTGCCTCTCAAGTTGTTCTCCGCTTTGATCCTGCGCCCATGAATGAGCACCATCGGTGAAATAAATCCCGGCTACGGAGCCACGGCGATGATTTTCTCCAGCCGGAGATCCGCTGACGAGGCGCCTACCTGAAGCCGCACCGGCTTCGCCTCCACCACCCACCGGTCCGCATCGGCGTCCCAGTAAGCCAGCGCCAACGCTGCGAGAGGCAACGTTACTGTCTTCGTCTCACCGGGCGCGAGGGTGATCCGGACGAAGCCTTTGAGTTCTTTCATCGGGCGGGCGACCTCGGAATCCGGGTGCTGCACGTAAAGCTGCACCACCTCGTCGCCCGCCCGCTCGCCCGTGTTCGTCACGTCAACGCTGACGGTGAGCGTGTCGTCGGGCGCCAGCGTCTCGGCGCTCGTGCGCAGGTTGGTGTAGGCGAAGGTGGTGTAGCTAAGGCCGTGGCCGAAGGGGTAGAGCGGCGCACCCTCGAAAAAGCGGTACGTCCGCCCGGCCATGGCGTATTCCTCGAACGGCGGCAGGTCGTCCACGCTCTTGTAGAACGTGACCGGCAGGCGCCCGGCGGGGTTGTAATCGCCGAAGAGCACATCGGCGAGGGCCGTCCCGGCAGCCTGGCCCGGATACCACGCCTCGACGATGGCGGACACGTTTTCGGCGGCCCAGTTCACCGCGAGGGCACTGCCATTCAATAGGACGAGCACGGTTGGCTTGCCGAGGGCCACGACGCGCTCCATCAACTGGTGCTGCGGGGCGGGGAGGGCGAGGCTAGTGCGGTCGCCGCCGCGAAAGCCTTCGATGGCAACGTCCATCTCCTCGCCCTCCAGGCGCGGCGTCAGGCCGAGGAAGAGAACGACGGCGCCGGCCTGCCGGGCCGCGTCGAGGGCTTCGGCTTCGAGGTTCTCGTCCGGCGCGTCCCACACGAGCTGCACCTGGGCGTCGCCGTAGGCTTCCGTCGCGTCGAGCCGCAGGCGATAGGTCTGGCCGGCCTCCAGGTGCATCGGCGCGGCCGCGACCACCCGCGGGTCGCCCAACTCGTCGAGGTAACGGTACCGGGAGCGGGCCGCCAGGCTGTCTTCGAGATACAGTTCGAACTTGCTCGTGGCGATGACGCCGAGCGTGTAGGTGCCGCTACGCTGCGGGCGGAGCGTGCCCGTCCACCGGACGCCGAAGTCGTCATCGTCGAGGTCGTCGCGCGGCGCCTGGTCGTGCCAGTTGGCGTCGAGCGTTGCGTCGCGGCCCGTGAAAGTCGGGGCGCCCTCCATCGCGCGGCTGTCGTAATAATCGACGTGCAACCCCGGCTGCCCGTCCGGGCCGAAGAGGGCGTCGGCGGGGACGACGTCGAAGAGGGGAAAGCCATCGGCGAGGCTGGCACCGCGCGCGTGGAGCACCCGGGTACCTGGCGAAACGGCCTGGCGGATGCCTTCGAGGGGCGTCGTCAGCGTGCCCGGCACGCCATTGTAGTTGCCCAGCAGCATCAGCCACTGGTCGGCGTTCGGCCCGATGACGGCGAGCGTGCCGAGGTCCTTGCGGAGCGGCAGCACGCCGCCCTCGTTCTTCAATAGGACGATGGACTTGCGCGCCACCTCGCGAGCGAGGGCCCGGTGCGCGTCGCTGTCGACCACGTCGTACGGGATCCGGGCGAAGGGCACGCGCGCGGGCGGATCGAACATGCCGAGCCGGAAGCGCGCGGTGAAGAGACGCTTGAGGGCGGTGTCGATCTCGGCTTCCGTGATCAGGCCCTGCGCGACGGCCCCGGTCAGGTGCGGGTACACCAGATTGCCGCAGTCGAGGTCGGTGCCGGCTTTCAGCGCCATCGCGGCGGCCTCTTCGGGCGTCTCCACCAGCTTATGGTTCTTAAAAATGTCGTCAAGGGCCCAGCAGTCCGAGACGACGTAGCCGTCGAAGCCCCACGCGTCGCGGAGGATGTCCTGCAAGAGGTACTCGCTGCCGCAGGCCGCCTCGCCGCCGACGCGGTTGTAGGCGCACATGAGCGAGTAGGCCCCACCCTCGCGGATGCCGGTCTCGAAATGCGGCAGGTACGTCTCCCGGAAGTCGCGCTCGTCAACGACGGCGTCGAACGTGTGGCGCTCCGGCTCCGGGCCGCTGTGGACGGCGTAATGCTTCACCGTGGCGATGGTCTTGAAGTAGTCGGGGTGGTCGCCCTGGAGGCCGCGGATGAACGAGACGGCGAGGCGGCCCGTGAGGTGAGGGTCCTCACCGTAGGTCTCCTGGCCCCGCCCCCAGCGCGGGTCGCGGAAAATGTTGATATTGGGCGACCAGAAGGTGAGGCCCTGGTACCGGTAGTGCTTGCCCTCGCTGGCGTAAGCGTGGTACTTCGCCCGCCCCTCGT
>JAHEMB010000442.1 GCA_024643915.1 Rhodothermaceae bacterium
GAGAGTGAGGAAAAGCTGGATGAAGAGAGCCTTTTTTACCTGGGCCGCATCGAGAACGCGGCCACCCGGATGTCGAAGCTGCTCAACGACCTGCTGGCTTTCTCGCGCATCGTCACGCATGGCCGAGCGTTCCAGAAGGTCGATCTGAACCGCATCGCCCGCGAGGTGCTCGGTCAGCGGGCGCCCGATTTGGAAGCAGCCGGCGCCGATGTCACCCTGGGCGACTTGCCGACGATCACCGCCGATCCGTCGCAGGTGCAGCAGTTCCTCGGCCACCTCCTCGACAACGCCCTCAAATTCCGCCGACCGGGCGAGGCGCCGCACATCAAGGTAAAGGGCGTCCTGGAAGAAGACGAAGCGGGCCGCCCGGTGTGCCGCCTGCACGTAACAGACAACGGCATCGGGTTCGACGAGAAATACGCCGAGCGCATTTTCAATCCGTTCGAGCGGCTCCACGGGCGCAGCCACTACCAAGGCACGGGCATGGGCCTGGCCATCTGCCGCCGCATCGCCGAGCGGCACGATGGCACCCTCGTCGCCCGTAGCACTCCCGGCGAGGGCACTACCCTGATCGCCACCATGCCTGTCGAGCAGCGCCCGCAGGCTGCGGGCGACGGGGCGGCTTCGGCCTGAGCGCGCCGGTTCTGACGGCGACCAACCGGCAAAATTCACGCGGCATTTTTAGCGGCGCGCTTGTCTTGCGGCTACGGCGCGAGTAGTTTATTCGGAAAGGAGTTGAACCCCACACGCGTGCTTTCCTGCCGAGATTTTTATGCGTGAACTGTTGCGGGACCTGCGCAGCGCCCTGGAGCACGAGCACGCCCTTTTCGGCCCTTATTTGCCGCTTGGCGCCCCGCTGACCAAACCCCGCGCGCCCCTTTTTTCGCCTCCCCCGTCCGCAGTTGATCCCGACGACATGGCCAACCAAGATCTCTTCGGCAACGAGATGGACCCTGCCGAGGACCCCTCGTTGTCACCCTACGAACGTATCGAAGCGCTTATCCCCGCCGGTTCCCCTATCCGGCCGATGGATTCGTTGCAAGCGTTGACAGATTACGTGGCGAACACCGTCCTCATTCCCCTCGACGAAAACCGCATCAACCCGGTGATGGGCGTGGGCGACCCTGAGGCCGACCTGATGATCATCGGCGAAGCGCCAGGGGCGGACGAGGACCGCACGGGCGAGCCTTTCACGGGCCGGGCCGGGCAACTGCTTAACAAGATTCTTGAGGCCATCAACTTCAAACGCGAGGAGGTTTACATTACCAACATCCTCAAGAGCCGCCCTCCCAATAACCGCGACCCCCTCCCGGCCGAGGTGGAGGCGCACATTCCTATCCTTTACAAGCAGATCGCGCTCATCCGCCCGAAAATCGTGCTGTGTGTGGGCAAGACGGCGGGCAACAGCCTGTTGGGACGCCGCTCCTCGCTCGGCGCGCTCCGCGACCGCTGGCACGATTACCACGGCCTGCCGCTTCTCGTCACCTATCACCCGGCTGCGCTTCTGCGCAACGCGCAGTGGAAGCGGCCCACATGGGAAGACATGAAGCTGCTTCGGACAAAATACGACCAACTCGTAACGCCCTGATTGCTTATCTTATTTCTTCTCATCGATAGCGGCGTTTTGCCGCCTGCTGACACGCCCCGGCCACCATGTCCGACCTCAACGAGCCGCAACCCCGCCTCAACATCGACGATGAGGGGCAGCGCTATCCGCTCGAGAAGCTGACGCAGGGCGGCCGTTCGCGCCGCGCCAACATCCGCAACATCCAGGAGCAGAGCGGGCGCGTGCCGCCGCAGGCAGTGGACGTGGAGCAGTCCGTCCTGGGAGCGATGCTCATCGAGCGCGAAGCCATCCCCCGCGCGGTGGAGATCCTGCCGCCGGACGCATTCTACAGCAGCAAGCATCAGAAAGTCTATCAGGCTATTTGCAGCCTCTTCGAGCGCGGCAACCCTGTCGATCTGATCACCCTGACGGAGGAGATGAAGCGCCGGGGCGAGCTCGACGACATCGGCGGCCCGTATTACCTGACGGAGTTGACGACGCAGGTGGCCTCGGCGGCCAACGTCGAGTACCACGCTCGCATCATCGCCGAGAAGTCGCTCCTTCGGAAGATGATCGAGACGATGACGGGGCTCATCGGGCGGGCCTTCGACACGAGCGCCGACGCCTTCGAGCTGCTCGACCAGGCTGAGAGCGAGATCTTCCGCATCTCCGACACGCAGCTACGCCGCGCCGCCTCGTCGATGAACGAGGTACTGAAAGAGACGCTCGCCCGGCTGGAAGCCATCCACGGGCGCGAAGACGGCCTGACGGGCGTCCCCAGCGGCTTCCACCGCCTCGACGAGATGACCGGCGGCTGGCAACCCGCCGATCTCGTCATCATTGCCGCCAGGCCCTCCATGGGAAAAACGGCTTTCTCCCTCGCGATGGCCCGGAACTCGGCGCTGCACCCACAGAAACCGGCGGGTGTCGCCATCTTCTCGCTCGAGATGAGCGCGCAACAGCTCGCCCAGCGCCTGCTCACGTCGGAAGCCCGCGTCGATGCGCAGTCCGCGCGGACGGGCCGGATGAGCGACGACGACTGGCCGCGCCTGGCACGCGCCGCCGGCAAGCTCTCCGCCGCCCCCATCTTCATCGACGACACGCCCGGGCTCTCCATCCTCGAACTGCGCGCCAAGTGCCGCCGCCTCAAGGCCGAGCACGACATCGGCCTCGTCATCGTCGATTACCTCCAGCTCATGCACGGCACAACGTCGTCGAAGAACTCAAACCGGGAGCAGGAGATCGCCCAAATATCACGCTCGCTCAAGTCCCTCGCGAAGGAGTTGAACGTGCCGGTCATTGCCTTGTCGCAGCTCAGCCGCGCCGTGGAAAACCGGGGCGGCGACAAGCGCCCGCAGCTGTCGGACCTTCGCGAATCTGGGTCGATTGAGCAGGATGCGGACGTGGTGGCCTTCATCTACCGCGCCGAGCGCTACGGCATCACGGTCGATGAGATGGGCAATTCGACCGAGGGGTTGGGCGAACTCATCATCGGCAAGCAGCGAAACGGCCCCATTGGCACGGTCAAGCTCGCCTTCGTCCATCAGTTCGCGCGCTTCGAGAACCTGACGACTTATTACACCGAGCCCGGCAGCTTCGACGGCGGCGAAGGCTTTGCGCCGCCCCCGCCGCCCTCCCCCGGCAATGCACCTTTCTAGCCAAAACGTAACGCTCTCGTAACGCCACCAGAGTGACTGCACCACGCGCCCCTTTCCATGTTACCTTGGTGGAAGGAACGCTGCCAGCTCCTCTGGCCCCAGGGCACTAAAGAGGAAACCCCAGTGACTTAGCAGCATCTGGACGACATCCGACAAGTCACTTCTCCCACCCAGGGTGCCGTCGGACCAGCGCGCGAGCACCGCAGCGATTCTCTAGGCCCGGTTCCCCTTCAGGCGCCGGGCCTTTTTGCGTGCTCCTCAGGCCTCTTCCTCAGCCAGGATCTGCCCCACAACGCGGTCGAACTGCGGACGGCGGGTTTCGTCGATGCACATGCGGACGGTCTTGAATTCGCCGTGGCCGACGTCGTACTGCACCTGCTCGGCCCACCATTCGAGGGCGAGGAAACCGAGGATAGCACAGTCGTACTCTTGCTCGAAGAAACGAATGAGTTGGAGCGTGGTCGAGGTGGTGTTGTCGCAGGCATAGCCGGCCTCCTGTAGGAAGGCCCTGATCTTATCATCCAGCGTTGCCATTTTCCGCGCAGCTTTGTGGGAGGGGGAATGGACTCGGTATCGGTAGGAAAGGGGGCAACTTAATCTCCATTGCCTCGCAACGGCGGGCCATTTGCCACGGGTGCTCCCCCGCCACCATGCCGCGATGTGGAGGCAAAAATTCTACTACCCGTGCTTTCCTTACGATTTAGCGCTATTTTGCGACGCCTTCCCAACCGCCTCTCATCGCGGAGAGGAAAGCGCGGGCCGCGACCCGCCCGCCCCCTGCGACTGTCCCTCTCGACAACTTTGGAGCTGTCCCCATGAAGAAGATTATTTATACAAGCACGCTGTTTCTGCTGGTAGGACTAACGATGGCCCCGGCGAGCTTTGCGCAGCAGACAGCCTCCCTATCGGGCCTCGTCACGGACGGTACCGACGGCGCGCCCCTGGCCGGCGCCAACGTCCGCCTTGAAGGGGCCGACGGCGCGATGGTGGGCGGCGCTGCCACCGATCTCGACGGGCGCTACCGGATCACGGGCCTCCAGCCGGGCAGCTACACCGCGCGCGTTACCTTCATCGGCTACCAGGCGCAGGCCGAGCCGGTAGCGCTTTCAGCCGGCGAGGCCGCCACGCGCAACTTCATCCTGCAGCCGGGCGGCATCGACCTCAACACGGTGGTGGTGACAGCCTCGCGGCAGGCCGAAAAAGTCCTGGATGCGCCCGCTTC
>JAHEMB010000443.1 GCA_024643915.1 Rhodothermaceae bacterium
GAGCACGCCCTCTCGACTGAAGCCACAGCGTTCGGCCACACCGTGCGACGCGATGTTGTCGGTGCCACGCAGGTTGAAGAACGGGGAGGCAGGCTCTACGGTCCGCACGCGGACGCTCAGCCGACCCTCCTCTATCAGGCCAATATAGAGGAGGCGGTTGCCCTCGGCCCGCACCGCATCGATGCGCGCCCGCCACGGCTCGTCGTACTCGTCAAGCTTCGCCATGAACTCCGATAGCGGCACGTCGAGAAGATCGACGGGCACGAGCGATTCAACGCCAACCTCTTCACGCTCCACGCGAAAGCCCATCTCGCGGGCGAGGATGAGCAGCTTGCGGGCCACGTCCTCTCCGTTGAGGTCGTCGCGGGGATCAGGCTCGGTGAAGCCGCGCTGCTTCGCGGTGCGGACGGCCTCGGAGAAAGAAACGCCATTATCCAGGCTGCTGAAGAGAAAGCCGAGCGTTCCGGAGAATACACCCTCGATCCGTTCGATCCGATCCCCCGAGCGAAGCAGATCGTTGAGAGTAGAGATGATGGGAAGGCCGGCCCCTACCGTAGTTTCATAGAAATAGGGCACGTGGCGTTTATGAGCGGCACGCTGAAGCCGGTCGTAAAAAGCCTGGTCGAGCGTGTTCGCGCGCTTGTTCGGTGTGACCACGCCAATGTTTTGGTCGAGAAGGTCCGGGTAGCGGTGCGCCACATCGTTCGAGGCTGTGGCGTCGATGAGGATGAGCCTTTGCAGGCCGCTCTCCATCAGGTAATCGATGATTGTTTCCAGGCGCGTTGGGCCTCCCGCATACCCTTCCTGTTCCAGACGGTGCAGGGCCGCATCCAGGTCGATGCCCTGCAGGTCCGTCACCATCCCTCGTGTGTTGGCCAGCCCGACGAGTTGCACGTTGAGGTTGAGCTTTTCGAGCAGCATCGGGGAGAGTTCGCGCAGCATTCGCAGCAAGGCGGCCCCGACGACACCCGTCCCGATGAGAAAGATATTGATGCGCTCGCGAACAAGGGCAAAGGCCTCGTGCAACGCGCGCACCGCCCGCATCATGTCCCCGTCCTTCACCACGGCGGAGATGTTCATCTCGGACGCCGCCTGCGCGATAGCAAGCACGTTGACCGCGCTTCTCCCCAGGGTCGAAAACATGCGCCCGGCCAGCCCTGGCTGATGGCGCATAAAATCACCGACGACGGCCACCACGGCGCAGTTTCGAAGCGTCGAGACGCCGCTCACATCGCCCCGATCAAGTTCGTGTGCGAAGGCCTGTTGGAGCGCCGCCACGGCCGCCTCTGCGTCCTGCTCACGCAGCACCATACAGATGCTTTGCTCGCTCGAAGCCTGCGCGATCATTAAGACGTTAATCTGCCGCATGGCAAGCGCGCCGAAAGCACGCGCGGCGATGCCTGGAACGCCCACCATGCCTGACCCCTCTAGCATAATGACGCCCACGTCGCGAATGCTTGTCACGGCCTTCACATGCCCGTCGGTATGAAGGGTGTCGGCGGAGATAAGGGTGCCGGAAGCCGCCGGGTTAAGCGTGTTTTTGATGCGGAGCGGAATGCCGCGTTCTAGGAGGGGCCGCATAGTGCGGGGGTGCAACACTTTGGCGCCGAAATAGGCCAGTTCTCCCGCTTCGCGATAGCTGAGTTGCGGAAGAGGGAACGCTTCAGGCACGAGGCGCGGGTCGGCCGAGAGGACGCCGTCCACGTCGGTCCAAATGATGACGCGCTCGGCACGTAGGGCGGCGGCGAGGAGTGTGGCCGTATAATCGCTCCCCGAGCGTCCAAGGGTGGTCAGTACGCCTCGATCCGTCGCGGCAATGAAGCCCGTCACGACCGCCACCTGCCCCTCCGGCAGGGCCTCAAACCGCTCTCGCGTGAGTTGGTACGTTTCGTCGAAGAGGACATTGGCCTCGCCGAAAGTGGCGTCGGTACGGATCAGGCCCGTCGCATCAAGAGCGACGGCGTCGTGGCCTGCCGTACGAAAGGCCGCCGCTACAAGCGGCGCCGAGAGCCGCTCGCCAGTGCCCGCGATGGCGTCTCGGGTGCGCCCGGTGCATTCACGAAGCAAATAGACGCCGTCGAGAAGGTCCTCCAATTCCGAGAAGATTGCGCTCAGTTCATCTTCCACTTCTGCTCTTGCCTCCGCGGGCAGGAGCATCTGAAGCATTTCCTCGTGGCGAGCGCGCACGGCTAGCATCCGCTCAGTGTGCTGGCCCGAACGGCTCAGCGCATCGTCGATGGCCGCGAGCAGCGCATCCGTCACGCCCCCGAGGGCCGAGACCACTACAACGCGCCGCATCGTCGCCGGCTCACCTTCAATGACCTCCACGACGCGCCGGATGCGTTCCGCCGTCGCTACTGAACTACCACCAAATTTACTTACTACCACAGGCCGTGGCGTTGCCGTCATTTCCATCTATGGGCTCCGGAAAGTGGCGCTTGGGCAAGAAGTATCCAAGATAGGCCGCCGCCCCCCTCTCACCGGTCCACCGGGTTAAAATTGTTATGAAGAGAAGGCCGTTTGGATCTTTGAATCTGGACCATCGTTGACAGGCACCGAACCGGACGGCCTACTTCCGTGCCCGGTTTCAGGGTGGTATGGGGCTGTAGCTCAGTTGGTAGAGCGCTTGAATGGCATTCAAGAGGTCAGGGGTTCGATTCCCCTCAGCTCCACATGGTGGGACATTCAGCCTGACGGCGGGATGTCCCACTTTTTTTGCCTCCCTTTCCGATCTATTGGTTCAGCAAGCACCGCACCTGGCAGGTCTGGTGTGACCCCCTCTGCCTTCATTTATCCTTCAGGAAAGGGAGCACCTTGGTTGCATGGTTGCAGTCAAAAGATTACACTGGAGGAAGTCGCTTCAATTCATACGAAACGGACTGAAGGATTACACGACTCCGTTTCCAAAGCGGAGCCCTTTATGTCTTTTGACCTATCTCATGCTCAAAATCACCCGCCACACCAGAGGCACCCAGAGTTCGACGCCCCCATCATCGCAGCCCGATGGGCGCACACGCCCCGCCTCTTTTCGAATCATACTCAGCGCGCTCAGTATCGCCTAGCAGGCGCCAGAACGGTAGTGGGTTCCTTTTCTACGAAATGCTTGGTCCATCAGAGTTGCGCTTGCCTTTGGCATCTGATAAAACTACTTTGTGACCGAGAGCCTCTTGCAGATCAACCCACACATAAACGGCAACCTCCATGCCCCAAAACCTCATCAATCAGACTGGCCCCCTCCCTATCTCTGCGCAGTTCACCACCGGCAGCAATGGCCCGGCGACGTTAATTGTTGCCGGCTCCGTATGGACCAAGACGCAAGATCGCTTAATCGGCGTTCAGGTCCTCTTGGACGGACAACCGATCGGCAATGCCCAGATCTGGTCCAACGCGCCCAGCACCCATCGCGCGGTCGTTCCCATGCACTTCGTTATCGACCTGAACAAGGAATGGCCGAGTCCGGAGCAGCAGCCCTCGTACAAACTGACACTGCAAGCCATGAATTCAGACACTACTAGCGACCAGAACGACTTTTTCCAGGTCGTGCTCAACGCTTGACCCAAGCACCGGTATTCTCGCCTCTGCGCGTCGGATCGTGAACCGTTTGGGCTGAAAAGGGCCAGCACGCCTGTCACCACGAGCGTTGTCGACAAGCCTAGGCTGCACGATTTGGCCTTCACACGAGCCCTATGAGCTCTGAGCGCCGATTTAACGAGCAGGAGATTGCCGCCATCTTCAGCCAGGCTGCGGAGGCGCAGGAGACGGCGCACCGGCATCTGGCGGATAGCCAAGGCTTGACGCTCGCCGAGTTACAGCAGATCGGGCGAGAGGCCGGCATCACGCCCGCCTTCATCGCACGCGCTGCCGCTACCGTAAGTCCGTCGGCGCCCGCTCCACCATCCCCCACGTATTTCGGGTTGCCTGTAGGCGTCACCCGGAGCATCGAATTGCCGGGGCCGTTCTCAGACGCCGACTGGGATCGACTCGTCGTGGACCTGCGCGACACTTTTCTGGCTACCGGAACGGTTCAGCGTGATGGGGCGATCAGGCAATGGAGCAACGGCAACCTCCACGCTCTCGTCGAGCCGACGGAGACCGGGCACCGTCTGCGCTTCAGCACCCGGAAAGGCAATGCGGCGCCAGCCCTCCTGAACGGGTTCGGCGCGCTCGCGATGGGCGTGGTCCTGATGCTATTGGTGATTCTGGCTGGCGACTTCAACGCCGATCCTGAAGTGGTCATCATGGCGACGCTCTTCGGCCTGCTAGGCCTGGGCATTATTGGACTATCGGCCTATCGGCTTCCTCGGTGGGTAAAAGAACGGGGAGAACAGATGGAGGCGATTGCCACGCGCGTTACCCAGCGTGCGACGGCTGTGCAGGAAGAGCGCCTTCCCTTGCCCAACACCGCGCCCCACCTTGACCTCGACC
>JAHEMB010000444.1:0-2146 GCA_024643915.1 Rhodothermaceae bacterium
GCGTCAACGTGGTCGCCGCTGGCGTAGATCTCCTCCAACACGGCAAAACGTTCGGGCGTTTGCCGCTGCCCCCGCTCCTTAAGGAACGCGCTGAAGATCCGCCGGACCTCTTCTAACTGCTGTTGCGTGAGCACCATGACGCCGAGTTCTAGCGAGGCGCCCGCTGAAGGAAACGAGGCGCTGACGCGGACCAAAGACGGGAAAGCGATCCTGAAAACCTACCGTAGATATCGCAAAAGTGAACCGTTGCTGGGGGGGGCGGTTCCGGCTACTACGGGGGCAGGGCGTTTCAGCAGAGGCGCGACGGTGTAACGAGGAAAAAGAACCTGCCACACGTTTCGGGGCCGCCTTCAGCCAACCGGTAGCAGCCGGAAATAACTTCTTGCAAATTGAGCCTCGCCCGGTTATACTAAGGGCGAACCTTTTGCTCGTTGTGGCTTTTACAATCCGAAGCGCGCACGGCTTCCACACGCCGTCTCTCGGGAACAACTATTTGGCGCTTTATGAGCATGTTCGACTTCGAGTTCGACGACTACGAAGACCCTTCTGACGGTGTCCGCCTCAACGACCTGATCGTAGCGTACGAAGAGGACCGCACCGCCTATTTCGACTCCGACGCGCTCGAAGACATCGCGACGTATTACTTCGAGCAGGGGCAGTTCGAGGACGCCCTCGGCGCCATCGACCGGATGATCGAGGCGCAGCCCTTTTCCTCCGACGCCTGGATGCGGCGCGGCATTCTGCTGAACAACCTGGGCCGCCACAAAGCGGCCCTCGCCGCCTACGACAAAGCCCTGGAGATGAACCCGGCCGACGCCGAGACGATCATCAACCGGGGCATCACGCTCGACAACCTCGGCCGCAGCCAAGAAGCGCTCGACGCCTACGAGGCGGCCCTCCGCATCGACCCGCTCAACGAAGAGGCCCTCTTCAACCGGGGCGTCACGTTCGAGCGCCTCGACCAGCTCGAAAAGGCCGTGGCGGCTTTCGAACACTGCGCCGCCCTCAACCCCGAGCACCCAGAGGTCTGGTACGAACTCGGCTATTGCTACGACCGGCTGGGCAACGACGAGGCCAGCCTCCGCAGCTACGACAACCACCTTGACCTCGACCCCTACTCGCACGACGCCTGGTACAACCGAGGTATCGTCCTCAACCGCCTGGCGCGCTTCGAGGAGGCCGTGCATTCTTACGACCTCGCCACGGCCATCCAGGACGATTTTGCTTCGGCGTACTATAACAAGGGCAACGCCCACGCCAACCTCGGCCAGCTTGACAAGGCCATCGAAAGCTACGCGCGGGTGATCGAACTCGAAGGCGGCGATGCGGCTACGTACTACAACATTGCCCTCGCCTACGAGGAGTTGCAGCAATACCAGGAAGCGGTTTTTTACTTCGAGAGTGCGCTGCGCGAAGAAGAGTCGTACCCCGAAGCATGGTACGGCCTGGGCTGCTGCTACGACGCCCTCGAACGCTTCGAGGAGGCGCTGACCTTTTTCGAGCGGGCCGTGACGCTCAGCCCGCAGACGGCGGAGTACTGGTACGCGCAGGCCGATTCCTCCTACAACGCCGGCCTCCTCACCGAAGCGCTCGACGCCTACCGTACGGTGGTGAAGCTCGCCCCGGACAACCGCGACGCCTGGCTCGATTTCGCCGAAACGCTCTTCGAGGCGCAGCGCATGGAGGATGCCCTGGAGGCCTACCGCCACGCCCTCACCCTCGAACCTGAATATGCCGGGGCATACTTCCAGCAGGCCAAGGCGCTCTTCGCCCTGGGCCGCCCGGAGGAGAGCATCCACTCGCTTAAGATGGCCTTCCGCCTCGATCCGCAGAAGAAAGACGAGTTCCGCCACACCTACCCCGACCTCTATCGCGACGCTCGCATACGCCGGATGCTTGACCTCGACAAGTGAGGTTTGATACAGAAGCGCCGGTCCAGGATTTTTTCCTCGTCGGCTGCGTTCAACCCCGAAGCCGCGCCCCTCTTGCCGAGCGCGGCTTTCTCTTTTGAACAAAGCCAGTCTGCATCCAAGAATCCGCAATCTGAAATGAGTAAGCTGCGTTCTTCCGGCGTGCATTTCGCCCAGGGCCTTTTGATGGGCGGGGCGGACATCATCCCCGGCGTCAGCGGGGGGACGATGGCGCT
>JAHEMB010000444.1:2156-4419 GCA_024643915.1 Rhodothermaceae bacterium
GACCTCTACCGCGACGCGCGCATCCGCCGGATGCTTGACCTCGACAAATGAGGTTTGCCCCATAAGCGCCGGTCCAGGAATTTTTTCCTCATCGGCCGCGCTCAACCCCGAAGCCGCGCCCCTCTCGCCGAGCGCGGCTTTCTCTTTGACTGCGCCCACCCGCGTTCAACAATCCACACTCCAACTTCCGCTTTCCGCAATGAGTAAGCTGCGTTCTTCCGGCGTGCATTTCGCCCAGGGCCTTTTGATGGGCGGGGCGGACATCATCCCCGGCGTCAGCGGGGGGACGATGGCGCTCATCGTCGGCATCTACGAGCGGCTGATCGACGCCGTCAGCAACCTTTTCTCGGTCGTGCTGGCCCTGATCAAAGGCGACCTCGCTGGGGCACGGCAGCACGCGCGCGCGGTGGAGTGGCGGCTGATCGTTCCGCTCGGGCTGGGCATTGTGACGGCCATTCTCGTCGCCTCCACCTTCATCCCGTACCTGCTCGAAACCTACCCGCACCAGATGCGCGGCCTGTTCCTGGGGCTGGTGGCGGCCTCCATCGCCGTGCCCTGGCTGCGCATCCGGCGGTTCACGGTGCAGGTCTACGTGATCGCCGTGGTGGCGGCCCTCCTGGCCTTCTACGTCGTCGGCCTGCCCGTGCTCGAAGCCGAGGCCGACCCCGCCCTGCCCCGCGTCTTCGGCTCGGCGATGGTCGCCATCTGCGCGATGATTTTGCCGGGTGTCAGCGGCGCGTTTCTGCTGGAGGTGCTGGGCATCTACAGGCCCACCACGGAGGCCCTCCACGGCGCAATGACCCTCGACGGCGGCGCCATCCTCTACGTGCTTGTCTTCATCGCCGGGGCGGCCCTTGGCCTCGGCCTCTTCTCCAAAGTGCTGGACTGGCTGCTCCACCAGTTTCACGACCGGACGATGGCGGCGCTCATCGGCCTGATGGCGGGCTCGCTGCGGGCGCTCTGGCCGTGGCAGAACTGGGAGACGGCGGGCCGCGACCTGCACTGGCCCGGCGCGGGCGATCCGGTGCTCTCGGTGCTGCTCCTCATGCTGCTCGGCTTCGCCTTCGTCGCCGCGCTGACGTGGTACGGCCAGCGCCGCCTCAAAGCCACCCCTGTGCCGGAGCCGGAGTCGCTATCAGAAGCCCCGCCGCCTATCTCTTCCGACGCCCCTGCCCCATGAGCCGCTCGGACGACCTCTTCGTCGCAGCCCCGGCGGATCGCGTCACCGAGGGCAACCGCGTCGAGCACCTGCCCGACGACGACGAAAGCGTCCGCCAGATCTGGCAGGCCATCGAGCAGGCTGAGGTGTGCGTGTGGATGACGATGTACATCCTCAAGCCGGACGAGATCGGCTACCGCACGCTCGACCTGCTGACCGAGGCGGCCCGGCGCGGCTGCGAAGTGCTGCTGATCTACGACCACTGGGGCTCGTTCGGCCTGCGTGGCAAACACACGGCGGAGCTGCGCGAGGCGGGCGGGCGCGTCGAGATCTTCAACCGTATCTGGCCGCCCTGGAAAAAACGGGGCCGCCTCACCATCCGCAACCACCGCAAGATCACGATCATCGACGGCGAGGCGGCTTTTTGCGGTGGGCAGAATTTGAGCGAAGCCTTCGCCGGGCGAGACCTCGGCGAGTTCACCTTCGACGACTCGATGACGCGTGTGGAGGGGCCGTGCGTGCGCTGCCTCGCCGACATCTTCCTCGGCACCTGGAAAGAAATAACGGGCGAGGACCGCGAAGCCCCCCCCGAATCCGCGCCGGACCCAGAGGGCGTGCGCGTGGCCGTCATCGAGACGGACCCCAGGCGCGAGGAGACCAACCTGCTCAACATCGTCAGTCGGGCCATCGAGGCGGCGGAAACGCGGTGCTTCCTTATCGCCCCTTATTTCATCCCTGCTGCGTGGCTGAAAGAGGCGCTCCTGGAGGCTGCCCGCCGGGGCGCCGACGTGCGCGTGCTCACCGCCGGGGATTCCGACCGCACGCTCGCCAGGGAAGCCGGCCGCGCCCACTACGAGGATCTGTTGTGCGAGGGCGTCCGCGTCTTCGAACTCTTTGGTCGCATGCTCCACGCCAAGACCCTCGCCATCGACGAGTCCTTCGGCCACGTCGGCTCCTACAACTTCGACCTGTGGACGAGCAAACACGTCCTCGATGCCGCCGTGATGGTGGAGGACCCGGCCCATGCCCGCGCCGTCCGCGAGGAGTTCGAGCAGCTTCAGCATGAAGCCGACGAGATCCATCTTGATGAATGGGCGCAGCGCG
>JAHEMB010000445.1 GCA_024643915.1 Rhodothermaceae bacterium
CGGGCCGCGACGCCTGCGAAAGATCGACTTCGCGCTCGTAGAAGGGCCGCCATTCGCTTAGACGATGCCTGTCCGCGCGCATGTCTAAAGGATCAGGAGCGCCGCCGGCGGCAGCGTATTGGGGCCGGACCAGGTAGCACGTATCGTTTTCCAGGTCACGCTCCACGCCTATGATTTGGCCTCGCTTGCAACGCTCGATTTTCAGCCCTTACAGTAACCTTACAGTAAGATGCATACGCGGCCTCATCGTCCTAGAGAAACTCTGAAGGCAAGATAGAGATTGTTCCCGCCTTGAGGAGAGCCGGAATAAATGTGCTTCGGGGTCAAATCATCAACGCTCCACCTTTGGCGCCGCAATCGACGCTTTGTGAGAGCAACTTTGGAGCGGGCAGAGAGTCCCGGAGCAAAGCAACAAGGCAATAACCTCCTTCGCTTGGGCGTTAAGGCTTCAAGCAACGCACTATGGCGCACCCTCTCTTCCGGCACGCCCCGTGTCATTCAGCCTGTTACGTTCCCTCTTAGAAAAACGATGAGGCCGATCATGAAACGCCTTCTCCTTGCCGCCGGCAGCGTGATACTGCTCATAGCCGCGGTACACCCTGCTCCTTACGGTGCCGCCCCAGCGGCCCCCTCCCTTGATAGAGAGGAGGCTCCCCTGCAGCGGGCACTGGCCTACCTCGCTGCCGCACAGCAAGCCGATGGCGGCTTTGGGGCCGGCAGCAACAGCGCCCAGCAGGTCCTGAATGCCCACGCCGTAGAGACAGACCCAGCCACGACGGCCTTCGCTGCGCTGGCTTTCCTCCGGGCGGGCTCCTCCCTGACGGAGGGCCCCTACCAGGCTCCTCTGCGGCGGGCGCTCGCTTACCTGCTGGAGACTGTGGAGGCGGCGCCTGAGGAGGCAGCCACTATTACCACGCTACGGGGTACGCAGCCGCAGAGCAAACTCGGGCAAGACGTCGATGTGGCCTTCACGGCCCAGTTGCTGGGCCGCGTGCTACCCTTGGCCGCCGCGGCAGGGGAGCGCGCCCTGCAGCGCCGCATCGAGCACGCCCTCGACGTGTGCGCGCGCAAGCTGGCAGGTACGCAAGGCGAGGACGGCAGCTGGGACAGCCGTGGGGGGTGGGCCGGCACCCTGCAGAGCGCCGCCGCCCTTGGCGGGCTCGAAGCCGCTCGTGCTGCCGGCCTCGACGGCTACGACGATGCCGTCCGCCGGGGCCGCGCCAGCCAGCAGACCCTCCTCGACGCCACCACGGGAACGGTGCGGACCGAGACGGCCGCGGGCGTGTCCCTTTATGCGATTTCGAGCGCTCAACGGGCCGCTGCACCGGCCGCCGGCGAGGCGCGCGATGCCGTCGCACAGGCCAAGAAGGAGGGGCGGCTCGACGAGGACGCTCCCGTCTCTGCGGACGCTCTTGAGGAGATCGGGTACACGCCGGTCGAGGCCAAAGCGCTTGCCAACGCCTACCGGACAGGTACGGCGGCTGCCGAAATGGTGCAGAGCGACGCTGTCCTCCAGGGCTTTGGCTCCAATGGCGGGGAGGAGTTTCTTTCTTACATGATGACCAGTGAGAGCCTGCTGCTCTCTGACCGGGAAGCCTATGGTCCGTGGCAGGCGCGCATGACGTCCCGGCTGGCCGCGATCCAGAATGCCGACGGCTCCTGGAGTGGTCACCATTGCATCACCAGCCCCGTTTTCTGCACGGCTGCGGTCATCCTCACTCTCACCGCGGACCGTGCCGCCTAGCTGTTGGCGCAGACGGGCCGCTGAGCCGGCGAACGAGCCGGCGAACGAGGTACGTCCTCTTTGCGCCCTGCTGGGCTCCGGCTCCTCTGGACGATGCCTGATATGTATCCCTACGACCCCGCCAGGGTAGCCCTCGTGCTGGTGATCGCCCTGGGCAGTCTCCTGGGGGCCTCCTGCAAGAGAGCGCCCGCCCCCCCCCACGACGCCACTACGATGCTTCGCCGGGCGACCGGCTACCTGTGGGCCAAGCAGGGCGAGGACGGCGGCTGGCACAGTGAGGTGCATGGCCTGGCCAGAAGCGGCCAGAGCTGGACACCCTTCATCCTCTATCACCTCCTCCTCGTTCCCGACAGCCTCCACGCCTTGCCCGACCAGGAGACGCGCCGCGCGCTCGCCTTCATTGAGGCACGACTCGACTCCAGCGGCGCCCTCGGCCTCTCCGACCCGCTCATCCGCGACTACCCGGTCTACGCGACATCCTACGCGGTGCTCGCCTATACCGAAGCACAGCGCAGGGGCCTGCTCGGCCGCCGCCAGCAGGCACAACTCGCTCGCATGACACGCTACCTGCTCTCCCAGCAGATGACGGCCCGGCAAGGTGTCGCGTCTAGCTATGCGGCCTATGGCGGGTGGGGCCTCGGCGGTCCCCCCGGAGAGGCGACCGTTCCAGCCGCTGCCGCGCACGCCGACCTTTCGCATACCCGCCGGGCCCTGGAGGCGCTCCGCGCCGTCGGCGCCCTCGATGCGTTCGGCGGCCCAGTGGTGCTCACTGCGGCCGGGCGCTTCCTCGACCGCACGCAGAAGCAGGGCGAAGCAACCTATGACGGCGGCTTCCACTATGCTCCTGCCCTGCCCGCTCTCAACAAGGCCGGTCTCCACGCCCCGGGTGATACGACCCCTGAGGCGCCCCGGAGCTACGCCACGGCCACGTGCGACGGCCTGCTCGCCCTCCTGGCTGCCGGCTACGCCCCGGACGGAAAGGAGGTCCAGGGGGCCATCGCCTACCTCGCCGCGCAGGACACGCTCGCGCGCGCCACGGGGCTGCCCCCAGCGCGTAGCGCCTGGTCGGAGATCATGTTTTTCTACCACCTTGCCGGCCGCGCAGAGGTCTATCACCGTCTCGGGTGGAGACGCCGAGCGGGGGCGTCATGGCAGGAGGAGATCGTGGCGCTTCTCAGCGCCCGGCAGCGCCCCGACGGCTCCTTTCTCAACCCCCAGGGCGCCCCCAACAAAGAGGACGACCCGCTCATCGCCACCACCCTGGCCCTGATTGCACTCACCCGCGCCCTGTAGATAGGTGCGCTGTAGGTCTTGAGGCGTGTAGCCGGGCTACCGAAGCCCGGCTACACGCCTCGCAAGACGTTTGCGGAGACTTGCAAGCGTTTTCTCCGCCTATCACTTCAGCACTTCAGCAGGCTGGCGAGAGCCGCCTGTGGCCCCTGATTGGGTTGTCGCACACAGCCTAACACCACGCCCGTACCTACCAAGGCGCGTGAAGGAGCCGGCGCGCAATCTTACTTCATGAGCACCATGCTTCTGGTCTGCTCGAAGGACCCGGCCCGCACCACGTAAAAGTACGTGCCGCTGGGCAAGCCACTCGCGTTCCAGAGGAACTCGTGCACCCCCGCTTCCAGAAAACCGTTCACGAGCCTGGTGACCTGTCGCCCAAGAACGTCGTAGACGATGACCGAGGCATGGTCGGCCTCGGGCAGTTCGAGGCGAACCGTGGTGACCGGGTTGAACGGATCAGGATAGTTGCCAACCGCAAAGATCGTTGGGATCTCGACTGTCTCAACCGCTGCCTCGGCAGCCACTTCAGCTACCTCGGCATCAGCTTTCGCCGTGACCTCCGAACCCTCTTTGGTTTCACCGGCCTTTTCATTTAGGTCGGCGTCCGCAGCCTCGGCAGTGCCCTCGGCGGTGAGTGCGGCAGGCGCGGCATCATCTACGTCGAAGGCGCCGTCGTCGTCGCAGTGCGGGATGCCGGCCAGGCCTTCATTGTACCCGGCGAGGGTGCCCGCCCAGTCTATCACGTCCTTCTTCATGGCCTTGCAGGCCTGCTTACAGTCTTTGCCCTTCAACAGGAGCACGCTAGGATCGTTGGCCTGGAAGAAGGCCGCGGCCGCATCGTAAGCCGCCTGCACCGCAGCCGGCATCGTCGTGCCGTCGATGATGTTCAGGTGCGCGGCCATCCACTGGTGCGCCAGGTTGTAGTAAGGGTTACCCTTGGGAGGCGTCCAGAAGACGCCGAACCAGGTATCCCCACTGAGGAAGAACGGTTCTTGCTCAGCTTCGGCAATGCCGTCCTGGTCCCAGCCGCCGGGGGTACCGCCATTGTTATCCCAGTCGACGAGATCGACAAGCAGCCAGTCATCGTCGGGTGGTGCACCGCCCCAGAAGGACTCGTTGTGCGTCTTCCAGTAGCCTTGCGTGAGGGTGCAGCCCTCCACACACCGGACGTCGAACGAGACGGTGGCATCATCACTGCCGGTGGCCTGCGTGTCGTTCGTCTCGAACGCAGCCGTGTTGACGAACTCGTTGAAACCACACACGAGCCCGCCGTGCTCGAAGAGGCGTTCGTACATAAACACGAACTCATCGCCGTCGTTCTCAGCGCACACCTCATCCGGATCGAAGACCGGGTCGTCGAGGTCGTCGAGCGG
>JAHEMB010000446.1 GCA_024643915.1 Rhodothermaceae bacterium
CGATACTGAGCGTCCGCTGCCACGTGCGCGACGGGCTGCTCGGGCCGAGCTTCAAGATACGGGCGCGGCGCGGCGTCGGGTTGTTGAAAGCGCTGAATTGCTTGGGTTCGAGGACCACGTCGCGGTAGGTCGCACCACGAAAGCCGGTCTCGACGCGGTTGCGGACCACCCACGCCACCAGCCGCTGCTCATGCGCCCGGTCGCTCTCGGAATACATGCAGCGGGCTAGCCAGATCACCTCGTCACGCTGCACAGGGGAGAGCGTTAGCAAAAGACGCCGGTTTGCTGCCTTGAGGGCCTTGGCCTCTTGCGCGTCCACGTTTCCCGCGAACAGCAGGCTGCCACAGAAGAGAAGAAAGGAGAACCTGGTCAACATGCGATCCGGGGGCTGGCTTGGAATCAGCCGCACGAATTGCAAGCACCATTCCTTCTGGCAAATCGGCCCTGGTTCGTGGGACCTGTTCTCCTTGAACGGAAATTCCTTCCAGACGGCGGAAAACGCGACGGGTTCAGTCGGTTTTTCATCGCTGCGCCGCCCACGCTCGCCACGTCAGTTCCTATCTTGACGACGCATTCAGGGAAGGAAGAAAAGCATGAAGCAGTTCAAGTTGACATTCGAAGAGCCGGAGGCCCTCAACGAGGAGGCGCAGCTCATCTTGCAGGGCCTCAACGAGGCCCAGCGTGAAGCCGTGCGCGTGACCGACGGGCCGGTCCTGATCATTGCAGGGCCGGGCTCGGGGAAGACGCGGACGCTCACCCACCGCATTGCCTTTCTGGTAGCCACCGGCAAGGCGCGGCCCTGGCAGATCCTCTCGCTCACTTTTACGAACAAGGCTGCGCGTGAGATGAAGGAGCGCATCCAGCGGCTCGTCGGGCCAGAGGCGGCGCGGGGCATGTGGATGGGCACCTTCCACGCCACGTTTGCCAGGTTGCTGCGCGTCGAAGGGGAGAAGATCGGCTATACGTCCGACTTTACGATCTACGACACCGACGACTCCGAGCGTATTCTGCGCGGCCTGATGGAGCGCTACCACGTCGACCGCAAGCAGTTCAGCGTGCGCGCCATGCGGTCCATGATTTCGAGCGCAAAGAACCAGATGGTGCCGCCGAGTGACTATGCGCGCGTGGCGGCCACCCCGGTACAGGAGAAGGCCGCCATCCTCTATGGTCCCTACCAGCAGGCCCTCCGCCGCGCCAACGCGATGGACTTCGACGACCTGCTCCTCAAGCCCATCGAGCTGTTCCAGCAGCACGCCGAGGCGCTGGAGAAATACCAGCAGAAGTGGCGCTACGTCCACATCGATGAGTACCAGGACACGAACCACGCCCAGTACCTGCTCTCCAAGTTGCTCGCCGCCCGGCACAAAAATATTTGCGTGGTGGGCGACGATGCCCAGTCCATCTACGCCTTCCGGGGCGCCGACATCGGCAACATCCTTTCGTTCCAGCGCGACTACACTGACGCGACCACGGTGCGGTTGGAGCAGAATTACCGCTCGACCAAGAAAATCCTCCAACTCGCCGATTCCATCATCCGCCAGAACCAGGATCAGCTCGACAAGAGCCTCTGGACGGACAACCGAGAGGGCGATGATGTCCTGCTGATGGAGGCCCTCTCCGAAAAAGACGAAGCGCAAAAAGTAGAGCGCAACGTGCGCGACCTGCATGTGCGCGCCGGCTACCCGTACCGCGACTTTGCCGTGCTGTACCGGACGAACGCCCAGAGCCGCTCGCTCGAAGAGGCGCTCCGGCGCGGCGGCATCCCGTACCGCGTTATCGGTGGTGTCTCGTTTTATCAGCGCAAAGAGATCAAAGACGTGCTAGCCTACCTGCGGCTCGTCGTCAACCCCAACGATGCGGCCAGCCTGCGGCGCGTCATCAACTACCCCACGCGGGGAGTAGGGGACAAAACGCAGGAGCAGCTTTTCGCCTACGCTGCGCAACAGGGGCTTTCAATCTGGCAGGCGGTGGAGCGGGTCGATCAGATCGGCCTCTCGTCGCGGGCGCAGAACGCGGTTGATAAATTCCGCTTCATGATTGCCAAATACGCCGCCCAGAGCGGCAGCCGCCCCGCCGACGAGCTGGCGCGCGACCTGATCCAGGAGACGGGCGTCCTCGAAAGCTTCAAGCAGGAGAACACGCCCGAGGCGCTTGTCCGCTGGGAAAACGTACAGGAGTTGATCAATGCCATCGCCGAGTTCACGGCCGGCGCCGAGGAGGCCACCCTCAGCGCTTTCTTGCAGGAAGTCTCCCTCCTCACCGACGCCGACGCCGCCGAGGACGACCCCAATCGCGTCACCCTGATGACGCTCCACGCCTCAAAAGGGCTGGAATTCCCGGTCGTCTTTGTCACCGGCATGGAGGAGGGGCTGTTTCCGCTTTCGATGGCGATGCAGGATCCTAAAGAGTTGGAGGAGGAGCGGCGGCTTTTCTACGTGGGCGCTACGCGGGCGCAGGATCGTCTCTTCCTCTCGTATGCCCGCAGCCGCTTCCGTTACGGCGAGCAGCAATCGAGCATACGCAGTCGCTTCCTTGAGGAGATGGACGCTTCCGTCGTCCGCACCGAGTCCGGACGCGCCTTCGCGCCGCGCACCGACCGCTTCAAGCTGAAGGAGGAGGGGCCGGTCGATTACGGTGAGATGGACCCCTATTATTACCGCCGCAACCTGCGGGGCGAAAAGAAGAAGCCGCGCCGGACCGCCCGCTCCAGGCCGGCCCCGGAGGAGGGCCGCCGCGTGGTCTACGACGAAGGGGCGTCAGAGATCGTCCCCGGCGTCCATGTCGAGCACGCCCTCTTCGGCGAGGGCAAGGTGCTGTCGATGGAGGGGGCGGGGGACTTAGCGAAGGCTGTCGTCTTCTTCAAGGATGTAGGGCAGAAAAAACTCGTCCTCAAATTCGCCAAGCTGCGGCGGGTGGACTGAAGGGCAGTGCGCTGCAAAAAATATTATAGCACGGGTTGATATATTTTTCCGACGCAGTAGATTAGGCGCTGTTTGCCGACGCCATCGGCTGCTGCCGTCGGCTGCTTGTTGATTCATGCCCATTGCGCAGCACGACTGGCGCACTGCGGGTACGTCTACATCGAACCGGAGAACAGCATGGCCTTTATTCGTACGATTCCTCCGTCTGAGGCGGAGGGGGCGGTGGAGGAAATGTACCAGGAGGTGCAAGGGGCGCTCGGCTACGTCCCCAACTGGGCCGAAGCCTTCAGTCTCAGGCCGGCGGTACGGGACGGCTGGGTTGCGCTCCTTAGCTCGATCCGGGCCAATCTCTCCGTTCGGACCTACGAACTCGCCACGCTCGCTGCTGCGCGGGCGCTCCGCAGTTCATACTGCGCTCTGGCGCATGGCCGGGTCCTGGCTGACAAAGTGTTCGATGTTGCGGCCGTCACCGCGATCATGAACGGGGCGGATGCCTCGCCCCTCGAACCCGGCGAGCAGGCTCTGATGGCGTTTGCAGAGAAGGTGGCGCTCCAGGCGGACAGCATCACCCCGGCTGATACAGCATCACCCCGGCTGATATTGATGCTCTGCGTTCGCACGGCTGTACGGACGAGGAAATCTTCGATATCGCAGCCACAGCCGCGGCCCGCTGTTTTTTCAGCAAGCTCCTCGACGCGCTGGGCGTGCAGGCGGACGCTACCTTCAACGATCTCGATCCCGCCCTACGGGAAGTGCTGACCGTCGGGAGGCCCATTGCTCCTCAGACAACATGAGGAGTCTGGAAGGGACGGCGCGACGCCAAAGCGCTCCTGCGTGTTTCCAAGCGGGCAATCTGTCTGCGAATCACCCGCACGCTAATCGTCCGCTGGCGCACTACTTAATTCTTTTCACTCGTGGAAGGAGGAAGATGGATGGAGGCCAACAACATCGATTTCACGAGGCAGCTTGGGGCCTACTCCGCGATCATTGGTTCAATCTGTGCACTTGTGGAGGAGGTGCTGCAGGGATTGAAGGTGGGATGATCGCGGCCTGCATCGTCCTCATGAATCGTTTCGGGGCCCGTGCACGAAGTAAGGCGGCGTCGTAACAGCGGTTTCTGCACTATCGGTGATGTGGTTGCGTGGCTACAGGTCTGCCCACGCTGGGTGCTCGACCGCGATCTCCAGATGGCCCAAAGAAGGCGCCATGACCAAATACCTGTTTCTTGCATTCGCCCTGTCGGCCTGTACCCGGGGGGCTGCCCCTGAACAGGCGCCGCTAACGGACGAGGCGGTGCGCGATAGCGTACTCGCCTTTCTGGAGACGATTCCGGTGGGCCTGGCCGCGGAAGGGCCCCGCGCATGGGGGCGATTCTTTGAGGCCACCCCGGCATTCTTTATGGCATCGGATGGACGCGTGGCCTTTCCGGAGCGTGATTCAGCTGAGGTTTTTCTGGAACGGTTCTCTGAGGAA
>JAHEMB010000447.1 GCA_024643915.1 Rhodothermaceae bacterium
CACATCAACGCGGAAGCCTGGTGGACATCAGCGATGCGACGGTCCTTTGGCTAGCCGAGCAGCACAGCACGCCAGGGGCTGTTCGACGCGAAGATGGCATCGGTGGTACCGGTGCGCTACATTGATTTATTGCCATCGCCAGTTGCCAATATTTTCAACTGTTTGTAATTCGGCGCGTGCGAGACCTATTTGCCCTTCGTTTCTGAGTCCCTCCAACTTTTCGAGGACTACCATGAAAGCCGGAGAACTGAGCAAGCACATCTCAGGCACGTATTTCTATCTGCGGGCGGGCCTGTTCGCCCTCGCCATCGCCCTCCCCTTGACGCTGTGGCTCGGCGGCCTCATCCTGGCAGACATGCGACTTCTGGGGTCCATGAGTGCTTATTATCATGGCGGCGGGGGGGCGCTGCGCGACGTCTTTGTTGGAATCCTCTGCGCCCTCAGCGCCTTGCTGATTCTCTACAAGGGATTTACGCACTTCGAAGATTACGCCCTCAACCTGGCCGGCATCTTCCTGATCTTGGTGGCGATCGTTCCTATGGACTGGGAGTGCGGCGACACTTGCCAGCGGTTTTCCTTGCACGGGACGTTCGCGGTTCTCTTCTTTCTCTGCATCGCCTACGTTAGCATTTTCAGGGCGACAGATACGGTGGGCCTCATCAAGGATCCAGCGAGGAAGAAGCGCTATGCGCGCACCTATAAAATCCTCGGTCTCCTAATGATCGCCTCCCCCGCGATTGCGGTGATTCTCACGGTCATCCTGCAAGCCAACGTGGAAAACAGATCCACCATTTTCTTTATCGAAGCCGCGGGAGCCTATGCCTTCGCCGCCTACTGGATCGTCAAGAGCAGGGAAATTGCCGTGACGGATTCGGAGAAACTGGCCATTGAGGGCGCGCTGCGCACCGATCCCAACCGCCCCGCCAAAGTCTTCAAAGAAATTGCCATTGATCAGACGCTGCCCGTGCTGAAATAAGTAGGTTCGCAGAAGAACAGGCAGGATGCTGGGGCCACCGTGCCGCGAGGCTACGGGTGCTTCCACTTTCATCTATCGAAATCTATAATCCGAAATAGGCATCGAAACAACCGCTATCGGGAATCAGCACCGTTTCGGACCTACTTCGTCCGTCGGGATTACTTGCGTCAGTCGCGCCACGTACTCGTGTCGCCCTCGTTACGGATTGCTGCCTGACGGCACGGGTCACGGCGCCTTCGGCGTCAAGGGCCGCCTATTGCCGATTGAGCTTCCTTTTCACATCGCGAGATAGCCCTGCGCTAGCGCCGTATAGGCCGACACCTGCGCGTCGCGCCAGGCCTCGTCGCGGCCCAGTTCCTCGGCGAGGAGTGCGGCCACGGCGGGCGCCATCTCCATGCTGGCGCGGGCGTCGAGGAGCAGGGCGCGTGTGCGGCGCGAAAGGACGTCCTCTACTGTGCGCGCCATCTCGTAGCGGGCGGCCCACACCACCTGCGCAGCCCGCACTGGCAGCTTCGGGTGAAGCTGTTTTTCGTAGCGGGCATCCTCGTGCATCAGGTTCTGCAAGGCGGGCGCGTCGGAGCCGTAGTGGGAGAGGTCGCCAAACGAGCCGGCGTGCTGGTGATAGCCGTGGATGGGCAAGGTGGGCGTCACGGACGGCTTCTCTTCGAGCTGAGCAAGCGTCGCAGCCTGGTCGATGGTGTCCTGCGCCATCTTGCGGTAGGTGGTCCACTTGCCTCCGGTGATGGTGACGAGACCACTTCGCGAGATGTGAAGCGTGTGGTCCCTCGCCAGCGAGGCGGTGTCCTCTTCGTCGCTGCTACTGACGAGGGGCCGCAGTCCGGCGAAAGTACTGAGCACGTCTGAAGGCGCGGGATCTTTGGTGAGGTAGCGGGCCGCGTGGGCCAGCAAGAAGTCAATTTCCTCCTTCATCGGTGTGGGCTCAAGCACGGCGTCCTCCACGCTCGTGTCGGTGGTGCCCACCACCACGCGGTCGTGCCAGGGGATGGCGAAGAGGACGCGCCCGTCGTCGGTCTTCGGCACCATGATGGCCGTTTCGCCTTGCAAGAATGCCTTGTCGAGGACGATGTGTACGCCCTGACTCGGCTGGATCATCGGGCGCACGGCCGGGTCGTCCATGCGACGGATGGCGTCGGTGAAAACGCCGGTAGCGTTGATGACTACCTTCGCCCGCAGCGCAATAGTCTCCCCTCCCTCCTGGTCCACAGCCAGCACGCCATCGACTTCATCGTTCGTCTTCAAGAGATCGACGACCTCGAAATAGTTCAAGAGCACGCCCCCCTGCTCCGCCGCCGTCTGGGCCATGTTGATGGCGAGCCGGGCGTCGTCGAACTGCCCGTCGTGGTAGATGACGCCGCCGTTGAGGCCCTCGGGCTCGAGGGTGGGCAAGTGCTCCAGCGTCTTCTCCCGCGAAAGGATCTTGGAGGCGCCGAAGCCCTGCTTGCCGGCAAGCATGTCGTATAGCTTCAGGCCGATGCCGTAGAACGGCCCTTCCCACCAGTCGTAGTTGGGCACCACGAAGGGTAGGTTACGGACGAGATGTGGTGCGTTCCGGCGGAGCAGGCCGCGCTCTTTAAGTGCTTCGAGGACGAGCGCAACGTTGCCCTGCCGGAGGTAGCGCACGCCTCCGTGTACCAGCTTGGTGCTGCGGCTGGAGGTACCTTTGGCGAAATCATGCTGTTCGAGGAGAAGCGCGCGGTAGCCGCGCGAGGCTGCCTCGATGGCCGTCCCCAGCCCCGTCGCCCCACCGCCGATGACGATAAAATCCCAGGCGCCTGGATGCTTGCGGACGCGGGCCAGCATTTTGTCTCGTTCCATCAGGAGCGAAGGATGAAGGGCGAAGGGCGAAGGGGGATCGGTTACCTCTTTCTAAACTCTACTAGCTTCTCACCATTGGTTACTCGCTACTCACTATTCGCCACTCGCCCCTCACTACTCGCCCTGTGCCCACCCTTTCGCCCGTTCGAGGGCGCGGCGCCAATCGGAGCGAAGGTCGGCGACGGTGTCCTCCTCAACCGATCGGATAAATCGGCACTCCTCCTGCCAATGCGCGGCGAGGGCCTCGGGGTTTTCCCAGACGCCCACGGCGAGACCTGCCAGGTAGGCAGCGCCGAGGGCGGTCGTCTCAAGGACGGTCGGGCGCACCACCGGCACGCCGAGCAGATCAGCCTGGAACTGAAGCAGCAGGTTGTTGGCCGCCGCGCCGCCGTCCACGCGCAGTTCGGTGGTGGCGAGGCCGGCGTCCTTCTCCATCGCCTCCAGCACATCGGCCACTTGGTAGGCAATGCCTTCGAGCGCGGCGCGGGCGATGTGGGCGGCCGTCACACCGCGGGTTAGGCCAAGGAGGGCACCTCGTGCGTAGGGGTCCCAGTGCGGCGCCCCGAGCCCGGTGAAGGCGGGGACAAGGTACACACCGCCGTTATCTTCCACAGACGCCGCCAGCACCTCCACATCGTCCGAGGCCTTGATCAATCCTAGGCCGTCGCGGAGCCACTGCACTACTGCCCCTGCGATGAAAATGCTGCCTTCGAGCGCATAGACCATCGGCGCATCCCCGAGTTGCCAGGCCACCGTCGTTAGTAGGTTATTCTGCGAGGCGATGGGCTCCGTGCCGGTGTTCATCACCATAAAACAACCGGTGCCGTAGGTATTCTTCACCATGCCGCGCAGCGTGCAAAGCTGGCCGAAAAGCGCCGCCTGCTGGTCTCCCGCGATGCCGGCCACAGGGATCGGCGCGCCGAAAAGGTCGGCGTTCGTTTCGCCGTAAACTTCGCTGGAGGAGCGCACCTCGGGGAGCAGGCTGCGCGGCACCTGCAAAATGTCAAGCAGTTCGTCGTCCCAGTCGGCAAGGCGGATGTTGTAGAGGAGCGAGCGGCTGGCGTTGGTGACGTCGGTTATGTGCCGCCCACCCGTCAGGCGCCACACCAGCCAGCTATCGACGGTGCCGAAGGCGAGGTGGCCCGCCTCGGCCCGCGCGCGCGCAGCCTCCACGTTGTCGAGCAGCCAGCGGATCTTGGTGCCGGAGAAATACGGATCGAGGAGGAGGCCGGTCTTCCGGCGGAAAACGTCCTCGTGGCCCGCCTCTTTCAACCTGTTGCAGAGGGCGGCGGTGCGGCGATCCTGCCACACTATGGCGTCGTGGATGGGCTCACCGGTACGGCGATCCCACAGCAGGGTGGTCTCGCGCTGGTTGGTGATGCCGATGGCCGCCACGTCGCGGGCTCTCAGGCCGGCGCGGCGCAATGCCTCCCCTGCCGTTCGGACCTGCGACGACCAGATCTCCTCGGGATCGTGCTGCACCCAGCCGGCCCGCGGAAAGATCTGTCGGAATTCCTGCTGGTCAACGGCCACGATGTGGCCCTGCCTGTCGAAGATGATGGCCCGCGAACTGGTCGTACC
>JAHEMB010000448.1 GCA_024643915.1 Rhodothermaceae bacterium
GGCCACCCTCACGGGTCCCATCACGAACGCCTCCCTCCGCGCTACCGACGTGGTAACGAGCCCAGAGAGCGAGGTGTTCATTCCCATTACCGAGGAGGAAGCCGTCGTCGACCCCGGCTTCATCGTCTTCACCGACTCGACAGGCCGCATCCCCGATCTGCGCCGACTCACACGGCGGCGGAGCATCCTGGCGCAGAAGCCCAGCGGCGAGCGCTCTTTCGTTGAAGGGCTGGACATGGACCTCAACCTGTTTGCCCCCCCCGGCTCCATCGTCCACCTCGTTATCGACCCCATCGTCGGCGACGTCATCAACGCCGCCGGCAGCGGGCGCTTGCAGCTCCAGCGCAACGAGGGTGAGTTTGCCGCCTTCGGTACGCTCGAAGTGCAGGACGGCGATTACCTCTTCACCGCCGGCGAGGTGTTCGTCCGCCGCTTCCTCATCGAGGAGGCTGGCACTATCACGTGGGACGGCGACCCACTGAACGCCCAGCTTGATCTTCGCGCCGCCTACCGCACGCGAGCCTCGCGCGACGGCCTGCCGCCGAGTGTGGCGGGCGAGAGCAGCGCCCTCATCCCGCTCGTCGTCCAGCTCAACATTACGGGACGGGTGGCCACCCCCGTGGTCAATCTCAGCCTTGCGGTAGACCGCCGCAGCCGCGACCAGGTGGGCAGCCTCAATGAGGGGCTTGAGACCTACTTGAACCAGCCCGAATACGCAACCGAATACGCCACGAGTGTTTTGCTGACCAACTCCTTCCTCCTCACCACCGCCCTCGCCTCGGACCTGGGCGGCGCGCGCCTGAGCGAAACGCGCAACCAGCTTGCCTTCAACAGCCTCTCCCAACTCGTCGCCAGCCAGCTCAACCGCTATCTCAACTACGTTTTGCCCAACGTAGACGTGCAATTCGGCCTGACGGGCGAGACGCCGCAGGACCTGGATGTGACCTACGGCGTCGCACTGCGCCTGCTCGATGAACGCCTGATCATCCGGGGCCAGGGCGTCTACCAGAACGAAACGAACCGCACCAGCCCACAGGGCATCGAAGGAGAGTTTCTGGTGGAGGTGCGCCTTAGTCCTAATGTCTCGGTGGAGGTCTTCTACCGACGCGAGGGCGATGTTTTGCAGAGCAACATCATGACGAGCAGCACGGGCGCCGGCCTATCCTACCAAACGCGCTTCTCCACCTGGCAACGCTTTCTGCGCCGCCTCTTCGGCTGGATGCTGCCGGAAGAGGATGAGGCACCCGAAGAGGAGCCCGTGGCGGGGCGCGCGGCGAACTAGAAAAGAACACAAATTGCGGCCGTACGAGCAAGCCGGGGTAGATGGGGACGAGGTGGTCAGAGCACTTAGAAACCCGGCGGGGCTGGGCCGTTTACTTCCTCCCTGCGCCGATGGCCCTTCTTGGCCGCTGCGCCGAGGCGGGCAGCGCGCTAGGCCCTCCGGGTTTGGCTTCACGCTGTTCAGCGGTTACCTGCATCGTCCGGCTTTCAGTTGATTCCGCTTTGAGACGCTTTGATGAAGCCGGACCACAGCTTCTCCCCACACGTATCACTTTAATTGCGCAGCCCGACTGAAGTACTGGCCACAGAAGTACTGGCCGCGCACTTCCCACCGATTTTTTCCCCGATACCCACGTTATTGTGAGCGAAAAGCTAACCCGAAAGAAAATTCGGCGCGACATTCTGCGCCTTCTGAAGAATAACGGCAAGAAAGAATACCGCGCCAAGCAGCTCGCCAAGCAACTCGGTTACCGCGATAACCAGACGTACAGCCTCTTCAGCGACGTGCTCGCCGAGATGGACGAGCAGAACATGATCGGCAGGGTGAAAGGTGGGCGGTACTCTTACAAGCCACGTCCCACCAAAGTTGAGGGCGTCCTGCGCGTCAACCCGAAAGGCTTCGGCTTCGTCGAGGTGGATGGGCGTGAGGAGGACCTCTTCGTTCGCCCTATAAACATGAAAACGGCCCTTGACGGCGACACCGTGCTCGTGGGCCTGGCTGCCCCCTCGCGGGGGGACAAGCGACGTGAGGCGGAAGTGCTGGACGTCGTCGACCGCCACCGGAAGCAGACCGTTGGCACCTTCAAGAAGCTCGGCCACTTCGCCTTTGTCAAGCCCGACGACCTGCGCCTCACCCAGGACATCTACGTGCCACGCGAAGATTTCAACGGCGCCAAAAACGGCGACAAGGTCGTCGTTTCCATCGACCTGTTCGAGGACGACAAAGCCTCGCCGGAAGGACGCGTCCTGGCCGTGATCGGGCAGGCCGACGATCCGGGCGTGCAGGTCCTCGCTCTCGCCATGAGCCTCGACGTGAAATCGGGCTTTCCGAAGGAGGTGATGGAAGAGTCCGAGAGCCTCGGCGTCAAGATCCCGCAAGAGGAGATCGACCGGCGGCTGGACCTGCGGGACAAAAACGTCTTCACCATCGACCCCGTCGATGCCAAGGACTTCGACGACGCCATCCACATTGAAGAGTTGAAGAACGGCAACTTCGAGGTAGGCGTGCACATCGCCGACGTGAGCTATTACGTGCGGCCCGGCGGCGCCATCGACCAGGAGGCCTTCGCACGCGGCACCAGCGTCTACCTCGTCGACCGCGTCATTCCGATGCTTCCGGAGAAACTCTCCAACGAAGTCTGCTCGCTCCGCCCACACGAGGACAAGCTGACGTTCTCGTGCATCATGGAAATCTCGCCGCGCGGCGCCGTCAAGCGGTACGAGATCCGAGAGACGGTCATCCACTCCAAGCTCCGTTTCGCCTACGAAGAGGCGCAACTGCTCATCCAGGGCGGCTACCCGGAGCATCCCCTGGCGAACGACGTGGTCGAGGCGGCCCGCCTCGCCCGCTGCCTCACCAAAAAGCGCATGCGCGAAGGCGCCGTGGACTTCGATCTGCCCGAAGTCCGTGTAGTGCTGGACGAGGCCGGCCACCCAATTGACGTGATCCGTAAGGAGCGACAGGAGGCCAACCGGCTCATCGAGGAGTTCATGCTGCTCGCTAATCGCACTGTAGCCGAGCATGTCGGCAAAAAGCGCGGCGCCAAACCGTTTGTCTACCGCATCCACGACCGGCCCGATGCCGAGCGCATCACCCAGCTCGCCGAGTACGTCCGCGCTTTCGGCTACCGCCTCCGCCTCCAGGAGGGCAACGTCGATTCCAAGGAGTTGAACAACCTGCTCAACCACGTCAAAGGCTCGCCCGAAGAATACGTCATTGAGAACGCGGCGCTGCGGGCGATGTCCAAGGCCAAGTATTCCACCAAGAATATCGGGCATTACGGCCTGTCGTTTGGCCATTACAGCCATTTCACCAGCCCCATCCGCCGCTACCCGGACCTGATGGCCCACCGCCTGCTGAAGGCTTACGCCGAAGGCAAGAGCGGCAAGGGCGCGCAGAAGCTGGAGGCACAATGCGAGCACTGCTCCGCTCGCGAAAAGGTGGCAACGGAGGCCGAGCGGGAAAGCGTCAAGCTGAAACAGGTCGAGTACATTCGCCAGCACCTCGGCGAGGACTTCGACGGGGTGGTAAGTGGTGTGACGAAGTTTGGCGTCTTCATTCAGATGAGCGACATTCTGGTCGAGGGCATGGTCCACGTGCGCGACATGGACGACGACTACTACGAGTACGACGAGCGCACCTATAGCCTTGTCGGCGCAGACACAGGCACCACCTACCGCCCCGGCACCCGCGTCCGCGTGCAGGTAGCCGGCGCCAACGTCGAATCGCGCGAGGTAGATTTGATTTTTGTGGATTGAGCCTGGGCTTTTCCCCTTGATGGGGCCAGGCCGTTCCCATAAGTGTAAGTCAGCAGGCTGAATGATCAGATTTACAGCCTGGGCTGGCAGGGGCGATCCCTTCCTCGAGGCACCATCGTTTTGCAGTTCTCGTTACGAACGCCGGGTTGGGATGAAGAAACCATAAAGGAACCCCTTCCAATTGGCTACCAGGGCCGGCGCATCGCAACCTTTCGCGCCAGCCTTCATAGCAGCCGCTGATCTTCGGAAATTCGATTAGGAAATGGCGGCCTACGCTGTGCTTAAATAAGTCCGCGAGCTGTCTTGTCCTAAAATCTGAAGGTCATGCCGGGCTGCTTCTTAATGAAGTGTCCCCGGTTCCTTCCCTATACCTAGAAGGTGACCGTTATGCAGAACATAGATAAATGGCTAGGCAGCTTCCGTTGGCTCTCTAAGGTCCTGAGCCAAAGCGCGGACAACTGGCGGTACTACCGCCCTCGCCTGTGAGGCGGACGAAGATGATCGGACGATCCTAACATCCGATGGTCGTGCCGAGAGCTTTTCAGGCTAGAAAGTGCTCCCGATTCCTACCCTACACCCAGATGGTGAACTCTATGCAGAACGTATATAAATGGCCAGGCAATTT
>JAHEMB010000449.1 GCA_024643915.1 Rhodothermaceae bacterium
AGCGGATAAGCCAACCCGACGCGCGGGGAGACCTGCCATTTGGCCTCGGCCGCCCGGCGCGGCGAGGACTGCGGCCGCCCGAAATCTTCCAACACCTCGCCGCTCGCGTCGAAATAATCCAACCGCACGCCGATGTTGACGACGAGGTAGTCGAATTCCATCTTGTCCTGGACGTAGGCCGCCAGTTCGAGCGGCTGCACGTCGTAGCGGACGTGGTCGGGAGTGGCGACGGGCGGGATGGCGGGCGCGAAGCCGGTCGCCGGGTTGTTCTTCACGGCGAAGTCCTCGACGAAGAGGTCGTGCCGGCGGGCCTCCACGCCGGCCTTCGCCTGGTGGCGGCGGTTGAGCTGGCTGGTGAAGTCGGCCTTGCCGACGAGCGTTTTCGTCTGGCGGCGGAAGTGCTGCATCTGCGCCCCGCCCCGGAAGAAGCTGAAGTTGCCGCCGAGGGAGCGAAGGGCGTCGTCGCGTGGGTAGCGCGGGTCGAGCGGGTCCTCGTAGACGTAGGACTGGACCTCGTTCACGAAGTAGGCGCCCTTCACATCGAGGAAGCTGCTGGCGCCGAAGACATGGCTGTAGGTGGTCGTCACGGACCACGAGTCGCCGTAGACGGTGGGGATGCCGGCGGGGTTGTAGCGGAAGAGGTGATTGTAGTTCTGCCCCTCGTCGTGCTGAAGCAGGCCGTTGACGGCGAGGCGCCCGCCGCTCCCCACGCGCGTCGTCAGCTTGAGCTGTCCGGTGGCCTGCTCGCCCCAGTTCATCGGAGCGAAGGTGCTGTCTCCGAGGGCGGGCACGAACACGCTGCGCCCGTCGATCACCACCGTCTGCCCCTCGTTCTGCGCCGCCGCCACCGGCTCGACGATGCGCCGCCCGTAGAGAAACCCTTCGTCGTGAACGAACCGGCCCGAGGCGAAAAAGGTGAGGCGGTCGCCGAAGCCGGGGACGGGGCCGCTGAGGTTGCCCTGCACCTCGTAAGCGTCGGTGGGGGAGAGCCGGTCGAGCCGCTGGAATCGATCGGTATCGGTCGTCACGAAGTCGCCCGCATAGGCGCTCACGTTGCCTTCGTAGGTCGCGCCGCCGTCTTTGGTGACGATGTTCACCACGCCGGACTGCGCGTGGCCGTATTCGGCGTTGAAGGTGCCGCTGATGATGGCGACTTCCTGGATGGCGTTGTTCTCTACCTGGAAGGCAAAGGAATGGTCGAAGACATCGTTGATGGGGATGCCGTCCACCATGTACGCCACCTCGCCCGTCCGCCCGCCCCGAAAGTGCCCCTCGACGACGCCCGCCTGGAGGTTCACCACGTCCTGGAAACTCTGTACCGGCAGGACCGAGAGTTCTTCGGCGGAGACCGCGGTCTCGGTTGAGGTCAGGTCACGCTGCACGAGGGGGCGTTCCGCCGTCACCACCACCTCCTCGCCCTCAATCACCTGCTCACCCAGACTGAAATTGACGTCCGTCGTCTTGTCGATCTGCACGCGAACGCCCTCGACGAGTTGAGGCGTGAAGCCGATGAAGGAGGCGCGCACGGCGTACGTGCCGGGGCGCACATTCAGGATGGCGTAGTAGCCGTCAGCGTCGGTCGTGGTGCCCTGCGTCGTGCCGTCGATCACCACGTTGACGCCGGGGAGGGCCGCGCCGGTGGCCGCCTCCGTCACGCGCCCGGAGATTTTCCCCGTCGTCTGCGCGTGGGCTATGCCCGCGAGACCCACGCAGAGCAACAAAAATACCAGCGGTCGGAAGGGCATGGTCGGTACGAAGGGAGTGGACCTGGGGAAGCGGGGGCGGTGTGGACGAGGCATTTATCGCCCGTCCACACCGCTCGCCTGCTACCGTGTTACTTCACCAGCACCATCGTCCGCGCTTCCACGCCGTGGCTGGTTTTCAGCACGTAGAGGTAGGTGCCGCTGGGTAGCCGTGCCGCGTCGAAGGCGACCTCATGGCGACCCGCCGAGACGAGGTCGTTCTGGAGGAGCGTTGCCACGCGCTGGCCAAGGACGTTGAATACCTCCAGGGTCACCTCCTGGGGCTGGCCGATGGTGAAGGCCAGGGTGGTGGTCGGGTTGAACGGGTTGGGGTAGTTGGCGTGCAGCCGGTAAGCGCCCGGCACCTCGTCGCCCCCCGCGAAGTCCTCAATGGCGGTGGTGATGAGTGCGTCACCGCCCAGGGAGCCGATGAAGACATCATCCCAGTAGGTGATGCCCTCGAAGTGGTGCCAGTAGCGCAGGCGTAGCTCCATCGCCACCGCCTCTGCCCTCGGATACACCACGAAGGCGTACTGCGTCCACCCCGACGAGGCCACCCGCGGCGCCAGCGGGATCACGTTCGGGTTGTAATCGCCGTTCAGGCGGATGTCCAACCCCCCGATCTCCCCGTAGCCCGCCGACCCGCTCTCTATCTGATTGTACCACAGCGCCGTCAACCCGATGTTGTAGTCCGCCGTCCCGATCGAGTCCGGGTGCAAGACGTCCTCGGTCTTGACCCAGAAGCTCACTAACACCGGCTCGCCCGCCGTCACCGGCACGCGCTCGGATATGGCCACCGACTCCGAGGCCGTCGGGTCGTTCTGCTCGATCTTGAGGCTGTACTGGCCCGTGTGCGCTTCCTCGTCCGTCACCGTCTGCACGAAGGGCTGCCCGTCGGGCCAGTCGGCGTTGCCCGTGTCGAAGCCGTCCCACCAGTAGTACCACGTGTCGCCGGCGTCCATGTTCGTGTTGAAGAAGCCGCCGGGCCAGTCGCCCCCCTCGCCTGCGTTGCGCACGAAGAGGTCGTCGAGGTAGGCCGTGCCCGTGGCCGAGGCGCCCTTGCGGAAGGTGATGCGCACGCTCGTGGCGTCCTCGGGCAAGGTGAGCGGGCCCACCTGCAAGTTGGAGATCTCGACCCAGTCGCCGCTCGTGGCCTGGTCCTGCGGTACGTCGAGCACCAACGGCTCGCCGAGCAGGTCCGTGCCCGAGGCGTTGAAGAACTCGAAGACGAGTTGGAACTTGTCGGCGTCGGAGGCGGGGTTGGTGTTGACGCCCTCGGTGCGGACGTAGCCGCCGACGAGGATCTCCTGGTTGCCGATGATGCGGGGGACCCAGTTGCGGACGGCCTCGTCCTGGGTCCAGGAGGCCGAGGCGTTGCCGGAGAGGGCGAGGCTGCGGCCGGGGGTGCGGGCGACGTCGTCGCTCCAGAGGGCGCCCGCGCCGTCGGCATCCCAGTAGGCGGGTTTCTCTGCCTCAAAACCGCCGTTGGAAAGCAGGTTCTCCGGCGCAGCCGCAGAGAAGAGATCCTGTGCGCTAGCAGAGGCGGGCCACAAAAGCAGGCCCGCCAGGGGCAGCACGAGGCTTAGGAGCAAGAAAAGTGGGTTGCGTAACGTTGGCTTCATGGCGCTTGTCCGGTTAAAGGGGTTGAGTCGGGTCAGTTTGGCAGGGTCGGCGGAACCGCTTCCAGGCGGTTGTAAAAAGCTAGCTCGATTCGCGCACGACCAATTCGGTAGTGATTTTAACGCTATGGTTGCTGCGTTCGTAGCGCTCGCGGTCGGTCGGCGTCTCTTCGAGGAGGTCGCAGAGGTAGCGCAGGGCCAACTCGCCCAGTTGCTCCTTGAAAACGCGCACCGTGGTGAGGGCAGGGCTGGCAGTGGCCGCCCCCGGCACATCGTCGAAACCGACGACGGCGAGGGCGTCGGGCACCGCGACGCCCTCCTGCCGGGCCACATCAAGCACGCCGAGGGCGAGGGCGTCGTTGGCACAGAAAACGGCGGTGGGGCGGGGGTCGAGCGCGAGGAGCCGTTCAGCCAGGACGGTCCCCGTGTACCGCGTCGGCTCGGCCTCTTCAAGGGTGAGCAGCAGGTCCGGTTCGACGGGCAGCCCGGCGTGCCCCATCGCCAGATGGTAGCCGTCAAGGCGGGCGCGCAGGCTCGGGTGGGCGAGGTCGGCGCCGAGGAACGCTATGCGCTCATGGCCGCGCTCGACGAGGTGTTCCACGGCGCTGCGTGCGCCGCTCTGGTTGTCGATCAGCACCGTCGGGTACGTCCCGGCCTCATAGTCGATCAGCACCATCGGCACATCGAGGTGATCCGCCTCCTCGATAAACGCCGGGTCGACCTTGCCGGCCACGATGAGCCCGTCCACGTTGCGCTCTTTGAGGAAACGGGGGGTGTGGGTCCCCGGATCGTAGCTGGCAGGGATGGTGGTCAGCAGCACGTAGAGGTGCCGGTGCCGCGCCTCGAACTCGGTGCCGAGGAAGATCCGCGTGTAAAAGGGTTCGCTCCGCGTGAAATGGTCCTCGCGCAAGACGAACCCGATGTTGCACGTCCGCTGCATGACCAGGCGACGGGCCGCTTGCGTGGGGACGTACCCGAGGCGCTGCGCCGAGTCCAGCACGCGCTCGCGC
>JAHEMB010000450.1 GCA_024643915.1 Rhodothermaceae bacterium
TCTTATCGAACAGCCGCAGCAGAATGTTCGTGTCGAGCAAATAGGGCATCGGCTACTCCCGGTACATCGTCTCCCGGCGCAAGGCCTCGTCTGGAAGCGAGGGCGCGTCTTCGGGAAGCATTTCGGGTAGCGCCTTCAGCCGGGCACGCCACGCTTCGTAGGAAAGCTCTTCGCGCTCGGCAAGGTCGAGCAGGTAGGCCTCGACACTCTGCCCGTGCTGGGCGGCGCGTGTATTCAGGCGGCGGGCCTGGTCATCGGAAAGCTGAAGCGTGATCGTCATGGCGCCTCGCGCGTGATTTCCTCGAATGACACGTTTTTCCATATACCCGCTGAGAAGTGTAGGGTGCCCAATCCCCACGCTGCTCCCGACCAGCATATGCTGCGCTCCCAGCAGGAACAGCCCGCTTGGGCCCATTGAAGAGCTCGGGCACATGCGGTGGACGGTATGGCTCCCCGATAAACGGCCCCGATAGACGAAATCGGGATCTGCGAAATCGGGGCAGGCTGATGGACGATAGGCGATGAGGGCTTGTGATCATGGACGGCTCGCTTCGAGAGGGCCTGCTACGGGGGCGGCATGAGAGTCGGCACGTTCTGCTGGCTATGGAGGCGATAGAGGGAGAAGTCCTCTCGGTCGATCGTCAGCACGACGCGCCCCTCCTTCTCTTCCGCGAGGGCGACGAGGCAGGCATCGGCCACGTCCATCGGCCGGTCGGCGTACTTCCTGAGCAGTGCGAGCACGCGGGGTGGCCAGGCGGGCACGACCTCCAGCGGCAGCCGGTCGAGCAGGTCGAGCAGCGTCGTCGGTGGCGCGAGGCGGCTCTGGGCAAGGAACCAGGCTTCGGAGAGGACCGCTTCGCAAGTGAAGAGCCGCCCGGTGTAGCCGGCGAGCAGGGTGCGTACCCATTCGTAGTGGCGATCCCGGCGGTTGACCAGGGCCAGGAGGGGACCGGTATCAACGAGCAGCGCGGAAATATTGGCAGCAGCACTCGGGGTTGTACTCATCGCCCGTAGCCCTTGAGATAGTCCTTGTTCGCGCTGAGGTCTTCCGGTCCTTCGGCGGCGCCGATGACGTCTTCGAGGCCGGCCAGGACGCTGTCCGGCTCCGCCTGGAAGGGTTCATCGAGCGCGTCGAGGCGCCGGCGGACGGCCTCCATGATGGCCTCCTTCATGTTCGTCCGCCGGGCTTCAGCCAGACGCTCGATCTCGCGACGTTCGTGGGGGGCCAGGCGCATCCCGAAGTTCTTGGCCGGCATGGTGGTAACGGGTGCTTGTTGTTGTGGTAACAGGGGTAACGGGGGAGGCGCGTCAAAGTTCACCGATGCTCCCGCGTCCGTTGCGTCCCGATCGGAGTCCGCTGCAGGTTTAGGACGGTGCGTTCGCTCGAGAATGGAAGGGGAGTAATTGTGGCAGCTGCCAAAATAGAACTTGCAAGGTTAACGCTACAGGCAACCGTGACCTGCATGCCCAATGACGCTTGCCACCGACCTTCTTGCTTTTCTTGCCAGCAGATCCTTTATTGAGAGAAAGTCAGTTAGATGATCAGAGTCAAGAAATCAGATTGTGAATGCACAGGTCCTTCTACCTATCGCTGAGCGGGCTGGCCGTACTGTTGCTTCTTATGAGCCCGGCCAGGCCGAGCCAGGCCCAGGACGGTGCGTTCACAGTCGATCTCCTGCCCGTCTCTATCGATGCGCTCGATCTGGACACGTCCGCGTCGATCGAGGCGCTGGTGATCGCACGTAACCAGACGGCGCACCGGCTGCGTAACCTGAGCCTTTCCTGGTTTGCCGACCCAGACCTGCGCGTCAATGTAACGTTGAAGGATTCAACCCAGGACACTCGGCCTGACGAACTACCACCGCAAGGAGAATATGCATGGAAGGTGCAGGTGACACCGAGAGATAGCGTGGCCACCGCCGGCACGGTCTATTTCCGGATCGACTACGAGCAGCTTGCCGAGGGCAAGCCGGCGGCCTCTCGGATTCACACAGCCGAATGGGTGGTGCGGAGCCGGGGGCTCAAACCTATCGACGCACTGGTGGACGTGCGTATTGAGACGACGCTCGAGACGCTGGAGGAACACCGGCCGGGCAAGGCGTACCTGGTGCTGGCCAACAAGACCGACACGTTGCTGCAAGCCAGCCTGCTGCGTGTCGAGGCGCCCGATTTCGTGAGCGCGAGCTACGAGAACACGGTGCGAGCCATCGCTCCGCGCCAATCGATCGCGTACGAGGTCGACCTGGAGGCTGATCGCCGCGTCACGCCCGGGAAGCATCTTTTGCTTTTCGAGATAGAGATCGCACAGCGGCAAGGCCAATCGGTACAGAGGCGACAGAAACTGGTAAGCAAGGAAGTGGAGGTCGGGATTCTGGGCGAGTCAGCAATCCTGACGTTGCTCGGGGTGCCGGCCTTTTTCTTGCTGCCGGGATTCCTGATCCTCGTGACGGCAGGCTTTCTCTGGCGGGTGGGGCTCTGGAAGCGGGAGAGCGACACGGGGGCCTTTGCGCTGGAGGCTGACCAGGCCAAGCTCGGCGATGTCACCAAGCCCGAGTTTGTGGTTGCTTCGATCACGCTCTCGGGGCTCGTCACGGTAGGCTTTCTGCTCAGTGGCCGCAACTACCTAGCGAGTTACGGGCTGGAGGACCTGATGTGGGTATGGCTCTTCTCCGTATTTGGCGTCGGGCTGGTGGGCTATACCTTGCTCATGCTCGGACGCAACCTGTACCAGGACTGGCGCTACCCGACGGAAGCAGACACCCCGATCGAGGTGCTCAAGAAACTCGACCGGCAGCATCTCGGCGTACATCTACGCCGGGTGCGCGTGCCTGTGGAGGGGGGTGAGCAGGAGGTGTTCCTGCTACAGGACGACCCCGAGCACCGAAGTGCCATCTGGGTAAGCCCGCCGCTGGAAATTTACTGGCGGGATACCGCCCCGCTCGAATTAAGGGAACGTGTGGATAAGCTGCTTGGACCTGAAGATGATGCAGGCGAACTAGCGAAGGCCTTGAAGGAAGGAGCTGATGCAAAGGCACCCGGCCTGGAGTTGCGCTGGGCCGATAGTGGAAAAATCAAAGGGCTCAAGCGTGTTGAGACCTCGACGTTTAGCTCGCCGTATCTGGGCGCGGCGCGCTTCGTCAACCAGCATACGGTGGGTGGGGAGGGATAAGACCGGAGCGGGCATAAAAATAGGGCCCGTACTTGCGCACGGGCCCTCGTCCGAAGAAGCTCCCTTAGAGCTAAATCGGTGACCCAAGCTTCCGGGCGTGATGTCCGAAGACGCCGCACCCTACCCGAGTCGTCATGTGAACGTCCTACTGGACGTCACAGAGCGCGGGACTCAACCAGGCCTCGGGGGCCTCAGGCAGCACGCGGCCTGGTTGAGTCCCGGCCCTGCTCCACTGTCGAAACAGTGTTGGTAAGTTGCCTTTATTCTACAAATAGGCGAAGGTAAAGTCAATGGCTGCCGAGATCAAAGACGCGATGTTGACCTTCATTTGGACGGAGGTGATGCCCGACTTCCTGAGTGAGGCACCTCCAGCGACGCCCATGAACGTTCTGGGCCGCAGCTATACCTACGCGCCGACCTTTGAGGCGGCGAAGGCGGCGCGTTCGGGCAAGGGAGCGCCGGTGCTCGATCCACAGGGGGGCGCACTGGAACCACCCTGGCCGCGATCGACCGGGCAGCGGTTCTGGCGTTTCTTCTTAGAGACGAACTCGCCGGCAGACGTATCGGGGTTACACGCGTGGCGGGGCCTGCTCCCGTTTCGAGGAAAGGTACCGGCGACGCTGAGCGCGGAATGGCTCCCGGGCCGCGCCTGGCACGAAGCGTTCTACTACCCCCATGGTCTGGCCCTGAGCGTGACCGTACGCATAAAGGACACGCTGACGCTGGATCAGGCGGTGGCGCTGGCTTTCAAGGTGCGGCGCGGCGAGCGCTTTGACGTAACGTGGAGCGGTTGGTATGGCGGCGTCACCCAGCCGCTCACACTCGACGCCTTTGCCCAGAAAGCGCTGCGGCAGTTGCGGCAGGGCGCCTTGGGAAAGGAGGCGGCGCTCGGCGTAGGCGGTGCCGGCGAGCCGTACACGATCTTTTCCGTTATCCAGGGCGAGGGCGTCGATCCGAGCGTAGCCCTCCCGGCAAATGGAGCGGTGCACCGCGCGTTCCAGGCGCTGGCGGAGTGGAGCAACAGTTACCCGACGGACCAGCTCAGGGATCTGGAGGCGGGCAAGATCGGCATCGACAGCCTCAAGCCTGTAGGGCACGTACTATACGGGAGCAAGCGCGGGCGGGTGGTGTGGTTTCCGGACACGTTTGGCAAGCCTGAGGGCGAGGTCTCCTCGCTGGCCTGTTATCATCGCAATCTGGT
>JAHEMB010000451.1 GCA_024643915.1 Rhodothermaceae bacterium
CAACCTCACGCCGGTGTCGCTCCTCGAAAAGGGCGTCTCGTACAAAGACAAGGTAGCGCAGGGCCTTACGCCAAACGCCGGCCTGCTCAACTACCCCGTGCTGCAAGCCGCCGACATCCTCATCTACGGCGGCACGCTCGTCCCCGTCGGGCAGGATCAGAAGCAGCACATCGAGATGACGCGGGACATCGCGCAGAAATTCAACAACACCTTCTGCCCGGACGACCCCATCCTGCCCATCCCCGACCCGATGATCCTCGACGAGGTGGCGGTGGTGCCGGGGATTGACGGGCGCAAGATGTCGAAAAGCTACGGCAACACCATCGGCCTCTTCGACGAGGGCAAAGCGCTCAAGAAGCAAGTGATGAGCATCGTCACGGACTCCACCCCCCTCGACGCGCCGAAGGACCCGACGACAGACAACGTCTTCGCCCTCCTGCGGCTCTTCGCCCCGCCCGAAGCGCTCGCCGAGATCGAGTCGAACTACCGCACGCCGCCCCCCGGCGGCTACGGCTACGGCCACGCCAAGAAGGCCCTCCTCGGCTACATCGACGCATACTTCGCCGAGGCCCGCGCGCGCCGCAAGGAGCTGGCAAAGGACCCGGATTACGTGATGGACGTCCTGCGCGACGGCGGCCAACGCGCCCGCGCCAAGGCCGAGGCGATGATGGAACGGGTGCGGGAGGCCGCCGGCTTGCTGGTGACGTATTGAGCGAAGGAACGGGTGGCGACCTGATTCACGGAAGGCTTTTTGAATCGAAGAAACGACGAAACGAAGAATCGAGGAGGAGGCTATGCGAATCGATGACTTCAAAAAGCTGCGTGTTTATCAGGACGGCCTCGCGGCAGCGCTAGAAATCTTCGCCCTTTCTAAAGCTTGGCCGAAGGAGGAGCAGTACGCGCTGCCCGACCAGGTTCGTCGCTCGTCACGGTCCGTTTGTGCCAACATTGGAGAGGCGTGGTTCAAGCGCCGCTACCCGAAGCATTTCGCGAGCAAGTTGAGCGATGCGGGCAGCGAGGCACTCGAAACGCTCGTCTGGATCGACATCGCGGTTGCCTCGGGGTATTTGGAACGTGATCGCGCAGACGAACTGAACACGAAGTACCGCGGCATTGCCGGCGGCATCGTCAAGATGATGGCAAACCCCGATCAGTGGTGTGTGCCTTCTTCACAGGTGCGTGAAGACACCCCCGAATACATTGCCGGCCTATGACCCGGCAACGCCCCCTCCTCGTCTCTTCGATTCCTCGTTTCCTCGATTCATGATCTTAATCATCGACAACTACGACAGCTTCACCTACAACCTCGTCCACCTCGTCGGGCGGCGGACGGCCGACCTGCGCGTGGTGCGCAACGACGCCCTCTCGCTCGATGAGATCCGCGCCCTCGCGCCCGACGGCATCCTCATCTCCCCCGGCCCCGGCCGCCCTGCCGACGCCGGTCTGAGCGAGGCTATCATCCGTGAACTCGGCCCGACGACGCCTATTCTCGGGGTCTGCCTTGGGCATCAGGCCATCGGCGAGGTGTATGGAGGTAGGGTGGGGTACGCGCCCACCCTCATGCACGGCAAGACGAGCCAGGTGCAGCACGACGAAAAAACCATCTTTGCGGGCGTCGCGCAGGGCTTCACCGCTACGCGCTACCACTCGCTTGTCGTCGACCGCGAGGCCCTCCCGGACGTGCTGGAGGTGTCGGCGGAGACGTCGGACGGCGTCATCATGGGCCTGCGCCACCGCGCCTTCCCCGTCGAAGGCATCCAGTTCCACCCTGAAAGCGTGCTCACGACCGAAGGCCCGAAGCTCATCGACAACTGGCTGGAATCGGTCGAGCGCACAACCTTGAAGGTTGAAAGCTAAGGCTTCCTTCGCGCAAGAACCGACAACCTTCAACCGTTAACCATTGTGAAGGATTATCTCAACATCATCGCCGAGGGAGGGACGCTGACGCAGGAGCAGGCGGAGGCGGCCATGCACCTGCTGCTGCGCGGCGAGGCCGAGCCGGAGGCGGTGGCGGGGCTACTTCTGGGCCTGCGGGCGCGCGGCGAGACCATCCCCGAACTCGTCGGCTTCACCAAAGTGATGCGCGCCTACGCCGTGCCGGTGGAAGTGGACGACCCCCGCGCCCTCGACATCGTCGGCACGGGCGGCGACCGGAGCGGGACGTTCAACATCTCCACGGCGGCGGCCTTTGTGTGCGCCGGGGCAGGCGCCACGGTGGCCAAGCACGGCAACCGCTCCATCTCGTCGAAATGCGGGGCGGCGGACGTGCTGGAGGCCCTCGGCGTGAATGTCGCTTTGGGGAAAGAGGGCGTCGAGCGGTGCCTGCAAGAGGCCGGTATCGCGTTCCTCTTCGCACCGCTTTTTCACCCGGCGCTGCGGTTCGTGATGCCGGTGCGTCGGAAGCTGGGCGTGCGGACGTTCTTCAACATCCTCGGCCCGCTCTGCAACCCGGCGGGCGTGCGCCACATGCTGGTGGGCGCGTTTGACCTGGGCACGGCGCAGGCCATGGCCGGCATCCTCGCCCAGCTCAAGGCCGCCCACGTCCTGACGCTCCACGCCGAGGACGGCCTCGACGAGCTCTCCCTCTCCGCCCCCACCCACGTCTTCGAGTACGACGCCCGTCAGGCGCAGCACCCCGACGGCACGCCGATGCCGGTGGGCCGCCAGGTGCGCCCCGAGGATCACGGGCTGGGCAAGGTCCTCCTCGAAGAACTCAAAGGGGGCACCGCCGAGGACAACGCCGCCATCCTCCGCAACATTTTCGCCGGGCAAAGGGGCCCGCACCGCGACGTGGTCGTCCTCAACGCCGCCTACGCCCTCCACGCCGCCGACCTGTTCGACTCCCTCGACGCCTGCTTCGACGCTGCCCGCGAAAGCATCGACATGGGGCGCGCGAAGGAACGGCTTGACGCTTTGGGGGAAGTCTCAAACACGGTAACACAGGAGATATGATGCGTGAAACGTGAGGGTGCCGGTAGCAAGCCCTTTCAGCGAAGCACTCTCACGTTTCACACATCACGTTTCAAAACCCACAACAACCATCCAACCACCGGAGGCAAGACATGATCTCCCGCATCGAATTCGACGAACGATTTATGCTGACCTGGCGCCATTTCGCCGCCACGAGCCGACAACATCCTCTCCGATTACGAACGTAGCCTGAAGGTCAGCCATGAATATCCTCGACGCCATCGTAGCCGACACCCGCGCCCTCGTCGCCCGCCGCAAGGCCGACGTCTCCCTCAGCAGCCTGGAGCGGCGCCCGTTCTGCCAGAGCCCCACGCTCCCCCTCGCCCCGGCGCTGCGCCGTAGTGAACTCGCCGTCCTCGCCGAGATCAAGAAAGCCTCACCCTCGAAGGGCCTCATCCGGGCCGAGTACGACGTGGCGGACCTCGCGCGGCAGTACAAGATGAACGGCGCCGCCGCTCTCTCCGTCCTCACCGAGCCGCTGCACTTCAAGGGATCACTCGATCATCTCGCCCTCGCCCGGCGCACGGTGGACCTGCCCCTCTTGCGGAAAGACTTCATTGTCGATCCCTACCAGCTCGTCGAGGCCCGCGCCTACGGCGCCGATGCCGTCCTCCTCATCGCCGCCGTTTTGGACCGGCAGCAACTCTACGACCTCCACCAGGCCGCCGACGCGCTCGGCCTCTCCTGCCTCGTCGAAGCCTACGACCTCACGGAGCTTGCCAAATTGGACTTCGACCAGGTGAAAATCCTCGGCGTCAACAACCGCGACCTGCGCACGTTCGAGGTGGACGTCGATCATTCGCTCCGCGTCTTCCGGCACGTGCCCGAGGGTGTGGTGCGCGTTAGCGAGAGCGGCCTGCGCACGGCGCACGACCTCGCCCACCTCCGGCGCAACGGCGTCGACGCCGTCCTCATCGGCGAGACCTTCATGCGCGCCGCCGAGCCCGGCAAGAAGCTCCGCGCCCTCCGCGAGGCGACGGAGCCGCTCCTCCGCACGCCGCTGCGAAAAGTCGTCTGAGCGTCGGGGAGTCGGGGAGTTGGAGAAGCGGCGATTGCTTTCCTTCCACAAGCCGCTCCGACTCACCGTTTCTCCGACGCTCCGGCTCCTCCTATTAAAAGGCACGCCGAAGAGCAATAGCAAAGGGACCCCACAAAGCATGACAGTGAAGCTCAAGATCTGCGGGATCACGAACCTCGAAGATGCGCGGTACTGCGCGGCGGCTGGGGCGGACTATCTCGGCTTCGTGCAGTACCCTGACAGCCCCCGTTACGTCGATCCGGCCCTCGCCAAAGACATCATCGCGTGGATGTACGGGCCGGAGGCGGTCGGTGTGTTCGTCAATGAGACGGCAGAGACCATCAACCGCGTGGCGGACGAGGTAGGCTTCGCG
>JAHEMB010000452.1 GCA_024643915.1 Rhodothermaceae bacterium
CAGATCAACAGCACCCAGAAGCCATGAACCGACCCTACGACGACCTCCCCCGCCAGGGCGAGCACCACGGCCCCGGCGCCGCGCACGACAGCAGCACCACCGTCCGCGCCCCCCAGCCGCCCGACCTCTCCTCGGACGAGACCTCCCCGGCCGAGCGCATCCACCAGCTCGCGCATGACCAGAAACAGGGCCGCTACCGCCTCCGCGCCTGGGCCGAGGGCGAGGTGGGGCCGCCCGACGAAGGCTTTGAAGAGACGGGGCGCTACACTGCGGGTGATGAACTGAACGAGGCCCTCGGTCAGCTCCCCGACCAGCCCCGCTTCGTCGTCCTCGAAAACACCCAGACGGGCGACGTGCACCTCAGCCGCGACAGCGATCTCGGCGGCGACTGGACCGGCGACGACCGCTTCGACCAGGTGACGCTTTTCACCGACGAGGCCGACGCTGCCGCCTACGCGAAGGCAAGGCAAGGGGCGGCTGAATGAGCGACGGACACTTCGATTTCCTCATCATCGGCGGAGGGCAGGCGGGCATTCCGCTCGCGCACGCCCTCGCCGACGACGGGCACCGCGTGGCCCTGGCCGAGCGCCGGCATCTTGGCGGTTCCTGCGTCAACTTCGGCTGCACGCCCACCAAGGCCGTCCTCGCCTCGGCGCGCGTGGCGCACCTGGCCCGCCGCGCGACGGACTTCGGGCTGCACATCCCCACCGTCGAGGTGGATTTCGGCGGGGTGCTGGGGCGGGCGCGCAAGCTCGTCATGGAGTCCCGCACCGGCCTCGAAAGCAAGTTCGACGGCACCGACAACCCGGCCCTGCTGCGCGGCGACGCCCGCTTCGAGGGGTACCACGGCAACGGGTTCCGGCTGCGCGTGGGGGAGGAGAAGATCACCGCCGGGCAGGTCGTGCTCAACGTAGGCACGCGCAGCCTTATTCCGGACATCGAAGGACTCGACGCGGTCGATTTCCTCGACGCGGGCAACTGGCTCGACGGGTCGGATTTGCCGTCGCACCTCGTCGTCATTGGCGGCGGCTACATCGGGCTGGAGATGGGGCAGTTCTACCGGCGGATGGGCAGCCGCGTGACGGTGGTGCAGAGCGACGCGCAACTCCTGCCGCGCGAAGACAAAGACGTGGCCGAGGCACTGCAAACCCTGCTCGAAAAAGAAGGCATCCGCTTCCTGCTGAACGCGCGCGCCAAACGCGTCGCGCCGGGCAGCCCGCTCAAGATCACTTTAGCCACGGAGGACGGCGACGAGGTGATCGAAGGCTGCCACCTCTTCCTCGCCACGGGCCGCACGCCCAACACGGACGACCTCGGTCTGGAGACCATCGGCCTGGAGACGACCGAGAAAGGCTTCCTTGAGGTGGACGAGCGCCTGGCGACAAAGGTGGCAGATGTCTGGGCGGCGGGCGACGTGCGCGGCGGCCCCATGTTTACCCACTCCGCCTGGGACGACTTCCGCATCCTCCGCTCCCAGTTCACCGGCGACGGCACCCGCACCACCGACCGCATCGTCCCCTACGCCGTCTTCACCGACCCCGAGTTGGGCCGGGTGGGCATGACCGAGGAACAGGCGCGGCAGGCCGGCAAGAAAATTCGGGTGGAGCGGTTCGAGATGAAGCGGGACGGCAAGGCCCGCGAGATGGGCGAGACCGACGGCTTCATCAAAGTCCTCATCGACCAGGATACGAACGATCTCCTGGGTGCGGCGGTGCTGGCGGTGGAGGGCTCCGAACTGGTCCACACGTATGCCACCCTGATGAACGCGGGCGCGCCCTACACCACGCTGCGTGATGCCGTGCAGATCCACCCCACGCTCAACGAGGCGGTGCAGTCGGTGCTGCTTTGAGCCAGGCCGTTCAGGCACCTCAGCGCCCGCCGCTGCCGGCGCCGGCTTCGTGGGTGCGGAGGTAGTGCAGGGTGAGGGCTGTCATGGCGCGCACCCCCAGGCCGAGGCCGCTGTCATCCACGAAGAAGTCGGGCGTGTGGTGGTCGGCGGCAGCTTCCTTCGGCACATCGGCGGGCCGCCCGCCCAGCACGAAGTAGAAGCCCGGCACCTTTTCGGAGAAGAAGGCGAAGTCCTCGGCGCCCGTCTCGGCGGGGATCACCGCGACGTGGTCGGGGCCGGCCACGGCTTCCAGCACGGGCGCCATGCGGGCCGTCAGGGCGGGGTCGTTGACCGTCACCGGGTAAGCCGTCGTCAGTGGGATCTGCACCTCGGCGGTGGCGCCCATGCTCTCCGCCACGTTCGTCGCGATCCGCCGCATCTTCTCGTGGATGGCCGTCCGCACCGCCGGATCAAGGGCGCGGATCGTGCCGATCATCTCGACCTCCTCGGGGACGATGTTGGAACGGACGCCGCCGTGGATGCTGCCCACCGTGATGGCCGCCGCGCTCTCGACGAGGGGAAGCTGGCGGCTGACGATGGTCTGGAGCGCCGTGATGATGTGGGCCGCGGTGACGATGGGATCGATGCCGTTCCAGGGATAGCCGCCGTGGGTCTGCTTGCCGCGCACGGTGATGCGGAAGTCGTCGGCGCTGGCCCACAGGCCCCCTGCGCGGTAGCCGAGGTAGCCGACCTCGCGGAGCGCGTCGATGTGGAGGGCGAAGGCGGCATCGACGGCGGGATTCGCCAGCACGCCTTCCTTCACCATGAGGGCCGCGCCGCCTTCCTCGCCTTCCGGCGGCCCTTCCTCGGCCGGCTGGAAGATGAACTTGACCGTGCCCGGCAGGTCGTCTTTCATGGACGCGAGCACCTCGGCCACGCCCATCAGGATAGCGACATGGGTGTCGTGCCCGCAGGCGTGCATCACCCCGACCTCCGCGCCGTTGTAGAGGGTCGTCTCTTTGGAGGCGAACGGCAAGTCCACCCGCTCGGTCACGGGGAGGCCGTCCATGTCCGCGCGGAGGGCCACCACGGCGCCGGGCCGCCCGCCTTCGAGGAGGGCCACCACGCCGGTGTGGGCCACCCCCGTCTGCACCTTCAGTCCCAAATCCATCAGGTGCGCCGCGACCTTCTCAGCGGTCCGGTACTCGCGGTTGCCCAGTTCCGGGTGCTGATGGAAGTCGCGCCGCCACGCCACCACCTTCGGCTCGATGGTGGCGATCAGGGCCTCGGTAGCGGTGTCGAGAACCGGCTGCTGGGCCTGCGCCGTGGCAGGGACGGCGACCAGGAGCGCGAGGAAGAGCAGGAAGCGGGCCAGGATTGCGTTCATCGGTTGGACCTTCGGGCTTTGCGCGGGACGATGCCGACGACCGCGCCGGTGGTGCAGTCGAGCCGCAGCAGTTCCTCCGGGCCAACGCCGTAGCGGTCTTCGGGCGTCTCGTAGTCGCCCCGGCCCCCGGCAGAGCGGGCGAGGCGGAGGCGCGTGCCGTCGCGCGGGTCCGTCATGGGGCTGTGGCAGGCGGGGTCGGGCTGCGGGGCGCGTGTCGTGTCGTCGTCGTACGAGCCTTCGAGGAAACGGTCGGGCGCGTCCTGCGCCGGGCGGGCAGTCGTGTCGGGCACGGCCATGGTATAGCCGCCGGCGCAGCCGCCGAGGCTCAGCAGCAACGCCGCGAGGCCGGAGACCAGGCGGGAGAATGAGGTTTTTCGCACGTCCATCCTCTCTTGAGGCTTCGGAAGGAAGACAAGTGAAGATAAGACGGGAAGGCCGCAATTGCTCCTGCCAAGAGGGGTGCGTTTCAAGCTGTGGTTTCGTGCGAGATCGTCACGGCGGGGGCTTGGCAGAGGGTCTGGTAGACGACGCAGTAGCGTTCGGTCAGACGGAGGAGCGTGGCGTGTTCCTCGTCGGAGGCATCTGTCTCTAGGCCGTGTAGACAGTTGAGTCGAGCCGTCCCTCGGCGCTGAGCGTTACGACGGCTGCCTGTGGTTCTAGTATTCTTCTTTGAGGGGCGCCTGAAGTGCGCGTAGCTGTTCCGTGTTCATGATGATAGGGGGGGACGGCCTTGCGGCGTCATTCGGTCGCGCTGACCAACTCCCACAGCTCCCAGCGGACGCCCTCGCGAGCGGCTTGTGTCTTCTCTGCGATCTTGTCCCACGTCATGTTGGGATGCGCCGCCGCCGCCAGGTCGGTGATGGACGTGCCGCCGCCCATGCTCGCGTAGCCGTTGACCGCTGCGTAGTTGTACGCGTTGGCCGTGCCGCCAGGCATCATCAGCTCGTAAACACCCCAGGAACCAATCTCGCCGCGTTTCATCGCCTCTTTATGGATGGGCATCCACGTCTCGCCCGGGATCGATCGGGGCCGCGATCGGCACGGCGGCTCCTCGTGGCGCTCGACTCGATCCGCCCGCGCCGCGCGACCGATCGGGAAAGCCGCCCCGGCCGCGGGGCGACGGTGCGGCCTG
>JAHEMB010000453.1 GCA_024643915.1 Rhodothermaceae bacterium
CCGCGGCGCGGCAGGAAGCCGAGCGCCTGGGCCTCTCGGAGCAGGTGGCGCTGATCCACGGCGACGTGGCGGAGATCGCCTTGCCAGAGGCGGCCGAGGTGGTGCTCTCGTCGGTCTACGGTTCTATCGGCTCGGCCGAGGGCGCGCTCTCGATTCTCTCCGGGGCGCGGCGCCACGCGGCGGCGGAGGCGGTTTGGATCCCTGGCCGTCTGGCCACGCACGTGGCGGGGGTGCGCCTGCCAGGGGGGCCGGGGGGCCTGGGGGGTTTCCACGATGCACCAGGCTTCACATCACTCTCGGCGGGATATGTAGAGAAGATCTTCGCCGAGGAGGGGTCGCGCTACGATTTGCGGGTGTGCCTGCGGGGCGTCGAAGCATCGGATCTGGTGACGGGCCGCGGGCTCTTCGAGGAGTTGGTCTTCGGCGGCTCCTTCACGCAGGGGCAAGAGCCAGGGCTGGCCCGGCGGCAGGTACGCCTGGTGGTGAAGCAGGCGGGGCGGCTCGACGGGCTGCTACTCTGGGTACGGGCTGAGATGGACGGGGCCGGGGGCCGGCACGCAGTGGACATCCTGGCGTCGCAGGGGAGCCTATTGCCGGTGTTGCTGCCGGTGTGGTATCCGGGGATCGAGGTGGCGGAAGGCGACGAGATCACTTTCGGGGTCGCGCGCCAGCTGGAGGAGGAGACGGGCTTGCCGGCGTTTGTGCTCGCGGGACAGATCGAGCGGCAGCACGGAGCAGCGACGCCGTTCCGGTACGAGAGCCGGAGCCGAGGAGGCGCCTACCGGAGGGATGCCTTCTACGCGCGGCTCTTCGCGGGCGACGAGGTGGCGGTGCGGGAAACGGAGGCAGAGACAAAGGATCGCCTGGCATTGGAGATGCGGCGTTACGTGAGTGAGCGATTGCCTGGGTATATGGTGCCGTCGAGGATCGAGGTAGTGGAGGAGATGCCGCGTACGCCGAGCGGGAAGGTGGACCGTCGGGCGTTGGCGGCGCGGGCCGCAGAAGGTGCAGGAAAGCAAAACGGCAGGGCCTACGAGGCGCCACGGACGGCGGCGGAAGAGGCCGTGGCATTGGTCTACGGGGAAGTGCTGGGGATAGAGCGGGTTGGAGTGCGGGACGAATTTTTCGCGCTCGGGGGTCATTCGCTGTTGGCGGTGCAGGTGGTGAGCCGTTTGGCGGGACGGCTGGGAGTAGAGGTGCCGCTGCGATGGATCTTCGAGCGTGGAGAGGTGGGGGCGCTGGCGTCGGCAGTGGCGGGGCTGGTGGCGGAGCGGGGGAGCGGCGGGGCGTTGGTGCCGTCGGTAGAAGCGGTGTTGGATCGGGATCGGGGGGGGCCGTGGCCGCTCTCGTTCTCGCAGGAGCGCCTCTGGTTCCTCGAACAGCTTCAACCGGAGAGCGCCCTTTACCTCATGCCGGCCGCCGTGCGGCTGCACGGGCACCTAGATGTGGAAGCGCTGCGAAAATCCCTCCTGGCCATCGTGGATCGGCATGAGGTGCTGCGGACGCGCTTTGAGGTGGACGGCAATAGGCCGGTGCAAGTCGTCGAGAACCAGGTCACCCTCAATTTATTGACCGAAGATTTGAGGGATCTACAGGGCACGGCTCGCGAAGAGGTGGCGCAGGGAATCGTGGAGGCAGAGAGCCGCCTCGGCTTCGATCTTGCGCAGGCACCGCTCCTTCGCGTGCGGCTGCTGCGCCTCGGGGACGAGACATGGATGCTCGTCGTCGTGATGCATCATATCATCTCCGACGGGTGGAGCCTGGGTGTGATGCTGCGGGAGCTGGTACTGCTTTACGAGGCCCACGCCGCCGGCCTTCAACCAGCCGGCCTGCCCGATCTGCCCGTACAGTATGCCGACTACGCCGTCTGGCAGCGCAAATGGCTCCAGGGCGAGGCGCTGAGCCGTCCACTCGACTATTGGAAGCAGGCGCTCGAAGGGGCGCCGCCTATGCTGGAACTACCCACCGACAGGCCGCGCAGCGCAGTGCGCAGCTCGCAAGGCGCCATGCTGTCATTCCGGCTCCCGCCAGATTTGCTCGACAAACTGAAGGAGCTGGGTCGAGAAGAAGGGGCGACACTCTTCACGACCCTGCTTGCAGCCTTCCAGACCCTACTGTATCGCTACGCTCGCCAGGAGGATATCGTCGTCGGCACCCCCGTGGCAGGCCGCACGCGCGTCGAAGTGGAGCCACTCATAGGGTTCTTTCTCAACACCCTTCCGCTCCGCACCGACCTCTCCGGTGCGCCTTCCTTCCGCGAACTGCTAGGGCGTGTCCGCGAGACCACGCTCGGTGCCTTCGGCCATCAGGACGTCCCGTTTGAGCAGATCGTCGAGGCGATGGGCGCCGCGCGTGACCTCAGCCGCACGCCCCTATTCCAGGTGATGTTCGTTCTCCAGAACATGCCGTTCCCCACGCTCTCCCTCGGCGACCTCACGCTCGAACCCCTCGAAGTCGCGTTCGACACGACAAAGTTTGACTTGACGCTCAACATGATGGAGCTCGACGGGGCGCTGGCCGGCTCCGTCACCTACAGCACCGACCTGTTCGAGGCCTCCACCGTCGAGCGTATGGTCGGGCATTTTCAGCGGCTGCTGCACGCCGTCGTCGCCGACCCGGAAAGGCCTCTTCCCGATTTGCCCCTCATGAACGAGGCGGAGCGACAGCACGTTGTAGAAGCGTGGAACGACACGACCGTGCCGCTGCCCGATCCCCTCCTCATTCACCGCATGATTGAGGAACAGGTGCGGCGGACCCCGGAGGCCATAGCACTCGTCTTTGAGAAGGAGCAACTCACCTTCGCCGACCTGAACGCGCGCGCCAACCGCCTCTCCCACGCGCTGCAGCGTCGCGGGGCGGGGCCGGAAGTGATCGTCGGGGTGTGCTGCGAGCGGTCCGTCGAGATGATGGTCGCGTTGCTCGGCGTGCTCAAAGCCGGCGCGGCCTATCTGCCGCTCGAACCAGACGATCCGAAAGAGCGCCTGGCCTATATGCTCGGCGACGCCGGTGCGCCCCTCTTGCTCACTTTACAGCCGCTCCACGACCGCCTGCCCGAAACCTCCGCCGAAATCCTTTTTCTCGATGATAAGGACGTCCTCAATGCCGAGCCGGGGACCGATACCGATAGTTCCCACGATCCGTCCAGTCTGGCCTACGTCATTTATACGTCGGGCTCAACGGGGCTGCCCAAAGGCGCAATGATCTCGCACCGGGCTCTCGCCAATCGGCTTTTGTGGAAGCAGGAAGCCTATCCGATAGATGAGCACGATGCCGTCCTGCAGAAAACGCCATTCACGTTTGACGTGTCGGTGTGGGAAATTTTTTGGCCGATGATGACGGGGGCACGGCTTGTGGTGGCGCGGCCCGGCGGTCACCGCGACGCGGCCTATCTGATCGACCAGGTCGTTGAGCACGGCGTAACGACAATACACTTCGTGCCCTCGCTCTTGCAGCTATTTCTGGCAGACGAAGGCGTGGCGCGATGCCACAGTCTCAAGCGCGTCATTGCGAGTGGCGAAACACTTCCCTACGAGCTCAAGGAGCGCTTCTTCGACAAACTCGACGCCGACCTGCACAACCTCTACGGCCCGACCGAGGCCAGCATCGACGTGACGGCGTGGCCGTGTGCGCCGGGCGACGGGCGGCGACCCGTTCCCATCGGATGGCCCATCCACAACACCCGCACGTACGTCCTCGACGACCGTTTGCAGCCCTGTCCCATCGGCGTGCCGGGCCAGCTTTTCCTCGGGGGAGCGGGGCTGGCGCGGGGCTACGTGGCGCGCCCAGCCCTCACCGCCGAACGCTTTATCCCGGATCCTTTCGGTGAGGAGCCGGGGGGGCGGCTCTATGCGACAGGCGACCTGGCGCGCTGCCTGGCGGACGGCAACATCGAATTCCTCGGACGGCTCGATCACCAGGTGAAGGTGCGCGGCTTTCGCATCGAACTCGGAGAGATCGAAGAGCGGCTGCGGCAGCATCCGGAGGTGGACGAGGCGGTCGTTCTTGCCCGTGAGGATGCGACTGGAGAACGCCGGCTCGTGGCCTACTGCACGTCGGACAAGATGCCGCCCAACACGACCACGCTGCGGCGTTTCCTAGATGAGAAGTTGCCGGCATACATGGTCCCTGCTGCCTTCGTCCAACTGGAGGAGATGCCGCTGACACCGAGCGGCAAGGTGAACCGACGGGCCCTCCCTGCGCCGGATGCCGTGCGGCCCGATCTGGAGAAACGGTTTGTCGCGCCGCGCACCCCGCTCGAAACAACCCTCGCGGCGATGTGGGAGGAGGTGCTGGGTCTTGACCGCGTTGGCGCGGAAGACAACTTTTTCGACCTCGGCGGC
>JAHEMB010000454.1 GCA_024643915.1 Rhodothermaceae bacterium
AGAGGAGCTCGCGATCGCGGGCGAGCAACGCGAAGGGGCTTCGGCGCGTGCAAACGATCCACTGCGCATACGAGCATATCGCAGCGAAGACCGCGCAGTTGCCCGGCCTGTGATCCGGGTCACCGACCGAGCGAGGCCTGGTATGAGATGACGAAGACAGACCGGGGGCTGCTTCGGGAGTCCTCGCGTCGGGGGGAGGTCATCGCTTCCTGGCGCTCGGCTGCGGGCGCCAGCGCCGTGGCGTGAAGGGCCCCGCCGGCTCGTGCGAGAGCTGCGCGGATCAGCGAGCGGCAGGGTGGAGGCAAACGCGTCTGGCAGCGCGTGCCTGATCGATAGGCAACGCCTCATCCGAACCGGTAATCGTTGCGGCGGAGGAGGACGAGGAAAAAGGGCACGCCGCACAGAGCCGTCAGCACGCCCACGGGCAGTTCCTGGCCGGGCAGCAGGGCGCGGGCGGCGAGGTCCGCCCAGAGGAGGAACAGCCCGCCGGCGGCAAAACTCAGCGGCAGGAGCCGCCGGTGCGAGACACCCGCCACCAGACGAACCGCGTGTGGCACAATCAGCCCGACGAACCCGATGGCGCCGGAGAATGCCACCAGGATGCCCGTCACGAGCGCCGCGAGGACGATCAGCCCTTTCTTAAGCGTTTCAACCGGCACGCCGAGGTTGAAGGCCGGCTCCTCGCCCAGCAGGAGGGTATCGAGCGGGCGGGCCAGGACGAGCAGCACGCCGAGGCCCAGGAGGGTGACGAGGGCGGGGAGGGGCAGCACGCCCCAGGTGGTGCCGGCCAGCGACCCGAGCAACAGAAACATGAGGGCCTGCAACTTGCCCGGCTCCGGGGAGGCGAACGTCACGAACGAGCTGACGGCGCCCATCAGAGAGGCCATCGCTACGCCCGCCAGGAGGAGCCGCGTTACCGACATGCGGTTGCTACCACGTGCCACGAGGTAGACGAGCGTGATGGACGCCAGTCCACCAAGGAACGCCGCGAGGGGCAAGGACAGTGCCCGCGATAATAGAGGCGGCAGGAATCCCAGGTAGAAAAGCGATGCGCCCGCTGCTGCCCCGCTCGAAATGCCCAGCACATACGGCTCGGCGAGGGGGTTGCGCACGAGTGTCTGCATCGCCACACCAACCACCGAGAGGCCGCCGCCCACCAGGAGGGCCAGCACCACGCGCGGCAGCCGAAGTTGCCACACGATCAACCCCGCCGTGGCTTCCGGCATTTGCGCCAACCCCAGGCGGTGCCCGAACACGCGGAGTACCTCGCCCAGCGCCACTCGCTCGCTCCCCAGGCTCACGCCCGCTGCCGCCGAAGCCAGCAGTAGGGCGAAGAGGATGAGGGCAAGGAGCGACGTTTTCTTCATCTGACGGGGAAGCGTACTAGGATAGCGAGACGGGAGGCGCGCAGGAAAGTACGATAAAGGGCCCGTCTTTCACCTCCTCTCTTGCCCTCCTGCGCGCTTTCTCTCTGGCAGCAACTGCGCCAGCCGCCTGGCGCCCTCGACGAGGCGGGGGCCGGGACGGAGAAAGAGGTCGGGGTCGAGGCTGTAGACGCGGCCCGCGCGCACGGCAGGCAGGTCGCGCCAGGTGGGGTGTAGGGCGAGGAGCTGCTGCGCGTCGTAGTCCTCGCCGAAAGCACCGACGATGATGTCGGGCCGGGCGGTCAGGACGAACTCCTCGCTCAGGACGGGCGCGCGTGTCTCGAATTCCGCCGTGGCGCTTCGGCCTCCGGCCAGTGCGATGATGTCGTGGATGTAGCTGCCCTGGCCGAAAGCGTAGAGCGTCTCGTCGCCGATGAGGAAGAGGACGAGCGGTTTCTCGGCAAGCGCCTTCGTTGCGGCCCGCAGGGCGGCGATCTCCTGTTCGAGCGAGTCGGCGGCGGCCTCGGCGGCGGCGGTGGTGCCGAGGAGGGCGCCGAGGGTGCGGATATTGTCTATCACGTCGCCCAGACCGCCGGAGGGGAGAAAGAGCGTTGGGATACCGAGCGTCTCCAGCGTCTCGACGGCCTGCGTCGTGTTCACTTGGTCAGTCGCCAGTACCACGCCAGGCGCGAGCGCCGCGATCTTCTCGAAATCCACTGGGAGGACACCAAAGCGCGGGAGGGTATCCACCGCGGGCGGGTAATTGTCCGGCGTGCCCGCGCCGACGAGCTTGTGGCCCGCGCCCGCCGCGAACACCGTTTCAGTCAGGCTCGGCGCGAGCGTCAGCACCCGCTCGACGGGGCGTTCCAGCGTCACCATACGCCCCAGCGCGTCGGTGAAGGTAAAACGCGGCGCTGCCGGCTCCACCGGCGCGCACCCGGCCAGCATCACGAGGGGCAGTAGAACGACTGCGAGCAACTTAACTAGGATGAATCGAAGCAGGACCACAGATCACTGGTGAGATGAATCGAGGAACGGACGAGACGACGAGTGGACGAAGATCGTTCCTGATCACATCCACTCCTCCAATCGTTCACTCGTCCTTTTGTAGTCTGCCGTACCTTACGCCCTTTCTCTCACGAAGGACCGTATGCACTACACCATCATCCTCAACCCGACGGCGGGCCACGGCGCGGCCGGGCGTCGTCGCAAGCGCCTCGAAGCAGCCCTCGTGGAGGCCGACGCCTCGTTCCGCCTTCTCGTCACGGAAGGGCCGGGTCACGCCGCCGCACTCGCCCGCGAAGCCGCCACGCCAGGCGAAGCCCTCGTGGCCGTCGGTGGTGACGGGACGGTGCAGGAGGTAGCGCGCGGACTACTGGAGAGCGGCCAGGCAGTGCACCTTGGCGTACTGCCTGCCGGCACCGGCAACGATTTCGTCAAGATGCTGGGAATGCCCAGGTGGCCGCGCGCTGCCGTCACCGCACTGCTCCACGCCGTACCGCAGCCGGTCGATTATGGCGTCGTCCGGTGGTGGGATGAGGCCCAGCGTCGGGGAGCGGGGAGCGGGGAGCTAGATGCGTCCTCAACCGACAACCGGCAACCGGCAACCGGCAACCGACACGTTTTCGTGAACGCGGTGGGGGCGGGGTTCGACGCGCAGGTGGCGGCGGCGGCGGGGCGATTCAAACGGCTGCCGGGCCTTACCGGCTACCTCGTGGCCGTCTTCGACACATTACGCCGATGGGAGGCTCCCCGCACGCGGGTTCATCTTGACGGACAGGAAGCAGCTTTCTACGATGGGGCGCTGCTACTGGTCACTGCCGCCAACGGCGTGTCGTCGGGCGGCGGGTTTTATTTGACACCCGAAGCTTCTGTCACCGACGGGCTGCTCGATGTCTGCCTGGTCGAGCATGCGACAACCGGGCGGATTTTGCAGATCATTCCGTTCGCCCTGCGGGGGCGGCACATCGGCGCGCCCGAGGTGCACATGAGCCGCACCAAACGTGTGAAAATTACATCCGATGCCCCGGTTTTCGTCCACGCTGACGGAGAAATACTTACGAAACAGGCGGAGGTGGTCGATATAGAGGTCGTGCGGGGTGGCCTCTCGGTGCTCGTCCCGCCGCACGCGGGGAATTCACGGCGACGGCTATGAAATCCTGGACATAGCAGGTAAATTATACCGATCTTCTCGGAAGCGCGGCCCGCGCCGTTACGAAAGTACCCTTGACCACATCCCACGCGAGGAGCCAGTGAAGAAGCGCATCTATATCGTCGACGACGAGCCCAAGATCGGGGAATTATTCGTCACCGTGCTGCGGCGCGACGGCTACAACGCCACCTCGTTCATGGACCCCTTTAACATGCTGGCGAAGATCGACGAGGGCGAGCGCCCGGACGTCATCCTGGCCGACCTGATGATGCCGGGCATGAACGGGATCGAACTGCTCGAAGCCCTCAAGGCGCGCGACCTCACCATCCCTGTGCTGATCATGACGGCCCACTCGTCCGTGCAGACGGCGGTGGAGGCGATGCGGCTCGGCGCGTTTCACTACTTGCAGAAGCCCGTCAACCTCGAAGAGATGCGGGCGCTCCTCAAGAAAGCGCTCGAACTCTACGACGCCAAGAAAGAACTCGACGAGATCAAGACCGAGCAGCGCAGCGCCTTTCCCATTGAGGGCATCCTCGGCAGCAGCGACCCCGTGCAGCGTGTCCGGCAGACCATCCGCACCCTCCGCGATGTGCCCAACACCATCGTCCTGATCCGGGGCGAGACAGGCACCGGCAAGAACCTCGTCGCCAAAACGATCCATTACAACTCGGCCTACAACGCCGGGCGGTTCATGGAGATCAACTGCGCCGCACTTCCGGATAACCTCCTGGAGGCCGAGCTTTTCGGCTACGAGAAAGGCGCCTTTACCGATGCGCGCGATGCGAAGCCCGGCCTGCT
>JAHEMB010000455.1 GCA_024643915.1 Rhodothermaceae bacterium
TGGGGCGTTTGCGTCAACCCTATGCAAACCATCCTGCTTGGCCGGTCCGTTAAGGCCGGCTGTACGCTCGAGACCCACCGGGTTTGCCTTCACTCCTCAGAGAAAAACATGGACGAGCACCATGAAACGACTCCTCCTTTTCTCGTTTGTGCTGTGCCTCGTGCCGCCATCGGTGCAGGCGCAGGCCCTGGCCGACGATCCGCGCGTGCAGCAGGCACTTAACCTGCTGGACGTCTGGATGGATGCCGAGCGGGCCTACAAGCAGATCCCCGGCATCTCTCTCGCCCTCGTCCATGATCAGGAGGTGCTGTGGCGCAAAGGCTTCGGCGTAGCGAACCGCGAGAGCAGCGCCCCCGCCACGCCCGAGACGATCTACAGCATCTGCTCCATCTCCAAGCTCTTCACCAGCCTCGGCGTGATGCAACTCCGCGACGCGGGGGAGTTGCGACTGGATGACCCCGTAGGCAAGCACCTGCCCTGGTTCACCCTCGAACAGGCATACCCCGAAGGGCCGGCAGTCACGGTGCAGGGCCTCCTCACGCACTCCGCCGGCCTGCCGCGCGAGTCCGATTACCCCTACTGGACGAACCCCGACTTCCCTTTCCCGACACGCGAGCAGGTGGTCGCACGCGTCTCTGAACAGCAAACGCTTTACCCCGCCGATACCTATTTCCAGTATTCCAACCTCGGCCTGACGCTTGCGGGCGAACTCGTGAGCGAACTTTCGGGCCGTCCCTTCGACGAGTATATGCAGGCCCGTATTCTCGACCCCCTCGGCCTCGAAGCCACGCGGACCTACCTGCCTGAGGAACTGCACGGCAGCCGTCTGGCAACGGGCTACGGCGCGATGCAACGCGACGGCACGCGGCGCCCCATGCCCCTCTTCCAGGCGCGCGGCATCGCCCCGGCGGCAGGTTTTTCGTCCACGGTGGAGGACCTCTCGGCGTTCGCGGCGTGGCAGTTCCGGCTGCTGGAGAACGGTGGCGAGGAGGTGCTAAAGGCCAACACGCTGCGCGAGATGTACCGCGTCCACTGGATGGACCCGGACTGGGAGACGGCCTGGGGCCTGGGCTTCGCCACGTGGCGGGCGGGCGACAAGACCTTCGTGGGGCACGGCGGCAGTTGCCCCGGTTACCGCTCCAGCCTCATCCTCCAGCCCGACAACAAGATCGCCGTCGTCGTTATGGCGAACGCCTCGGGCGTCAACGCGGGGGGCTACGCGAGCACCGCTTACAAAATCATTGCCCCGGCCATCGGTGAAGCCAAAGCCTCGCCGGGCGAAGGAAAAGCGTCCGACCCGGCTTTCGAACAGTTCGTCGGCACGTACGACTCGCAACCATGGGCGGGAGAGATGACGGTCTTCCCCTGGAAAGACGGCCTCGGCGTCCTCTGGCTCCCGACCGACGACCCGCTCGACGACCTGACGCGCCTCAAGCACATCGAAGGCAACCGCTTCCGCCGCGTCCGCGACAATGACGAACTGGGCGAGGAGGTGGTCTTCGAAATGAACGACACCGGCCAGGTGCAGCATGCCCGCTGGCACAGCAACCTCTACCGGCGGGTCGATAATGCGCGGGCCGGCAGCTATTGAGGGTGCACAGCACGACGATAGGTCGGCGATTAGATGAGCCCTTTGCTTTTCGGTAGGCGAGCGTTCAGCCAATAGTTTTCAGCAGTCAGCCAACAATAAAGAAGCTGAAAGCTGATCGCTGAAAGCTCTTCCCCCATCCTCGATCCTCCTTACGCAACGTGATGCTTGAAACGGCGCCGGTGAAGGAGCGGGCCGAGGCGGTGCTGCGCAAGCACTGGGGCCACGCGGCATTCCGTCCGGGGCAGTGGGCGGCCATCGCCCCCCTCCTGGAAGGGCGCGACGTGCTGGCGGTGCTGCCGACGGGGGGCGGGAAGTCGGTATGCTACCAGGTGCCGGCCCTGCTGGGCGAGGGGCTAACGCTCGTCGTCTCCCCGCTCATCGCCCTCATGCAGGATCAGGTGGCGGGGCTCAACGCGCGCGGCGTGCCGGCGGCCTTCATCAACAGCACGCTCTCGGCCAGGGAGATCGACCAGCGGTGGACGGACGCCGAGTTTGGGAGGTACCGGTTGCTGTACGTGGCGCCGGAGCGGTTGCAGACGGAGGTTTTCCAGGCCCGGGCCGAGCGGCTGAAGGTGGGACTGCTGGCCGTGGATGAGGCGCATTGCGTGAGCGAGTGGGGGCCGCATTTCCGCCCGTCCTACCTCCAGATCGCCGACGCCCGCGCCCTGCTCGGCAGCCCGCCTACCCTGGCGGTGACGGCCACGGCCACGCCCGAGGTGAGGCGCGACGTGATCGAACACCTCGCGCTCCGCTCGCCCGAGGTGGTCGTGCGCGGGTTCGACCGGCCCAACGTTGTCTGGTCCATCTTCCGCACGGACAACAAGCGGGCGAAGGTGCTGGACGTGTTGAAAGGTGTGTCGGGCTGCGGCATTCTGTACACGGCCACGCGGCGGGGAGCGGAGGAGTGGGCAGACTGGCTGAATGCGCAGGGCGTGCGCGCAGCGGCCTACCACGGCGGCATGGCAGCGCCCGCGCGCGAGCAGGTGCAGCAGGGCTGGATGGACGGGAAGACGCGCCTCATCGCCGCCACCAACGCCTTCGGCATGGGCATCGACAAGGCGGACGTGCGCTTCGTCCTCCACGCCGACCTGCCCGCCAGCCTCGAAGCGTATTACCAGGAAGCGGGGCGGGCCGGGCGCGACGGGCAGCGCAGCTACGCCGTCCTTCTCTACCAGCCCACCGACGAGGCCACGCAGCGCACCCTCATCGAAGCTGGCCACCCGGATGGCAAAGCCGTACGCGAGGTCTACGACGCCGTGTGCAACCTCGCCCAACTTCCCATCGCCTCCCTCCCCGAAGCGCCGCTACCGTTCGACGACGAGGCGGTGGCGCGGCTCACCGGCTATTCCTCCGGCAAGGTGCGGACGGCGGTGGAGCTGATGGAGCGGCAGGGCGTGTGGCAGGTCCTCCCGCCCCGGCGACACCGGGGGATGCTCCACTTCCACCAGTCCGCCGAGGCCATGCGTGACTACGTCGGCGGGCTGGAGAATAAGACGCTCGCCGCATTCGTGCAGGCCCTCCTTCGCACCGTCCACGCCGATGCTTTCTCAGACTGGTGGGAGATTGATCTGCGGCTGCTCCAGAAACGCACCGGCCTTGCCCGAGACCGGCTGCTGCGCGGGCTGGCGTTCCTGAAAGAACGGGGCCTGATCGACTGGCGAGCGCCCGGCACGGCGCGGCTGCTGCTCTTTGCTGAGGCGCGGGCGCAGCAGTTACCCGTGGATGGGCGGGCCGTGCAGCGCGCTCGCCGCCGCGCCGAGCATCGCCTCGACGACCTCCTCCGCTACGCCCGCTCCGTTACCTGCCGCCGCCACTTCCTGCTGGCTTATTTCGGTGAGGACAGCCCCGCCCGCTGCGGCGCCTGCGACGTGTGCCTGGGACGCCACCGCGCCGTCGTCATCACGCCCGAGGACGAGCCCCTCATGCGCCACATCCTCCGGCAGGTGGAGCAAGAAATCCCCCGCGCCCGCTGGTTCGACACAGACAAAAAAGCACCGCCCGACCGCAACCTGGAGGGCCTCATCGACTGGCTTATCCAGGAGCAATACCTTCGCCTCGACGCGCCCCTCAACGAGACTTTCATCCTCACCCCGAAGGCGCACGACCTGATGCAGCAGTGGCAACCGAGGACGGATGGATGATAGAGGATGGAGAGTCGAGAATGGATGGGAAAAGGTGCCGGATCGGTGCTCCATCTCCCGTTCTACATCCAGCGAGCAAAGCGAGGAGTCTATCGTCCCTCATCGCCCCTCCATCCGCTCGGCATTGAGGTGGTTGAGGACCTGGTCGTAGAGGGCGAGGTAGGCGTCGGGGTGCTCGGCGTAATAGTCCAGGGCCGCGTCGTAATCGGCGCGGGTGAGGCCGTGGTGATGGAGGACCGAGTCTTCGAGGGCGGGCGGTGGTTCGTCCAGTTCGGAGCGCGCTTTCGCCAGGTGCAGGTCCGTCAGCACCTCGACGAGCGTGCTGTCCGGCACAGGCGGCGCGTCGGAGAGGAAGGCGGAGCAGCCTGCCAGGACCAGCATCGCGCCGAGGGCAAGCGCAGCGAGCGGGAAGCGAAAACGTGCGTCGCAAAAGTCGCCCTTCGCACTCCACTTCCCACTCCCCGAGAAATCCTCGTCCATACGTTTACACGTCCAAACGTCCACACGCAAAATCATGGAATGATTTTGTTCAACTCGTACTCGATGATGCCCTCGGCGCCGGCCCGCTTG
>JAHEMB010000456.1 GCA_024643915.1 Rhodothermaceae bacterium
CGCAAGGCCTCGGCGACTTCGCGCTCGGCGGCGGATTTGTTTTGCGCGCTCATGCCCTCCGCAGCGGGCGGTGGGAGGGTGGGGGTGGGGGTGGTCTGAGACGCGGCGCAGCCGGCAAGCAAGGCGGCGCTCACGAAAAACAGTAAGGCGTATCGCATGGGGATACCTCCGGTTCTTTCGATGATCCAGGGGATTATCCCAACATAGCCGCGCGCCCACCAGGGCGCCAGCCATATGCCCTAACTTTCTTGTGAAATGGTGCAGGCGAGCTTGAGGAGCGGAAAGAACCTCTTGGGCTTGCCTTAGCGCCCCGCGAAAAGGGGACGCCGTACGGTGACGACGGCGAGGGCGAGCAGGCCAAGGGCCAGGCCGAGGCTCACCAGCAGGCAGACGCCGAGCGGGGCCGTCGTTACGGGGGCGACCTCGGGCCAGTAGAGGGCCTGCCGCAGGGCGCTGACGGCGTAGGAGACGGGGTTGAGCGTGATGGCCCACCGCAGCACTGCCGGCGCGCCTTCGGCGGGAAAAAAGGCGCCGGAGAGGAACCAGAGGGGCATCAGGAAGAGGTTCATCACCGCGTGGAAGCCGCGCGTCGTCTCCATTCGCCACGCAATCGTGAAGCCGAGGGCGGTGAAGGCGAGGGCCGTCAGGAAACAGACAAGGAGGACCAGCAAGACGCCCGGCAGGGACGGCGTCAGGCCGATGGTGGGCATCAGGAGGAGGAAGAGCGCCGCCTCGGCAACGGCGAGAGTCGTGCCGCCGAAGGCATTGCCCAGCACGAGCGCCGTCCGCGAGCCGGGCGCCACGAGGGCCGCCTGCATAAACCCCGCCTTCCGATCCTCCACGACGTAGATTGTCGAGAAGATGGCGGTGAAGAGGAGGATGAGGGCGATGATGCCGGGGAAGAGAAACTCCATGTAACCCACGTCGGAGGCCGTCTCCACCGGCATGCGAAAGGTGCCCTGGAAGCCTAGCCCGAGCAGCACCCAGAACCCCAGCGGTTGCAAAAGGGCGCCGACGAGCCGGCTCCTGTCCCGCACGAACTTGATGATCTCGCGCCGCCAGAGGGCGCCGATGGTGTTGAGGGCTGCGGGCATATTACTTGATTGGTGGATTCTGACTACTTTTCCCTGGGTCAATCGCTCCCTTCGGTCCCGTCATTCGCCCCTCCTTCGTCGGAGCTGTCATTCGGCGCTAGCGAGCCTCGGTCAGCACAGCAGCGCCTTCGTCCAGGCGATAGCCGGCGTGGACGAGGAAGACGTCTTCGAGCGAGGGCTTGCGGACGGTGGCGCTCTCGATCTGGCAACCGAACGCCTCGTAGAGTGAGGCCAGGAGGGCAGGCGCTTCGGGGTGTGAGATTTGAAGGCGGGCGCCGCGGACACGCGCCTCCACGCCGAACTGCGCTTGGATCCGGTCACGCAGCCCCTCCGGGTCAGGCGTTTCGAGCCAGAGCGTCTCGCCCCCGAGTGCTGTCTTCAGCGCCTCCGGCGTGCCCAGCGCAACGAGCCGCCCCCGGTCGAGGATGCCCACCACGTCGCAGGCTTCGGCCTCTTCGAGCAGGTGGGTCGCGACGAGCATCGTCGTGCCCTCCTCCCGGCGCAGGCGGGTGAGAGATTGCCAGAACGCCCGGCGGGCGACGGGGTCGAGGCCGGTGGTGGGTTCGTCGAGGAGGAGGAGGGCGGGGGCATGGAGGAGGCCGCGCGCCAGGTCGGCCCGCCGCTGTAGGCCACCGGAGAGCGTCTTTACCCGGTCTGATGCCCGCGCCGCCAGGCCGAAGCCGTCGAGGACAGCGTTGATGCGCTCTTTCAAAGTGCGCCCCTTTAAACCATAGAGGGCACCGTGGAAGCCCAGGTTTTCGCGCACCGTCAACTCGTCGTCAAGGGCGGGCTGCTGGAAAATGACGCCCAGTCGCCGCCGCACCTCGGCCTGCTGCGCTGAGGCATCGAAGCCGAACACACGTGCCGTCCCTTCCGAGGGGCGGAGAAGCGTGGAGAGCGCTCGAAACAGCGTCGTCTTCCCCCCACCGTTCGGCCCGAGCAGGCCGAAGAGCGCCCCCGGCGCCACCTCGAATGACACGTCCTGCAACGCCACCGTTTCCCCGTAGCGGTGCGTCAGCTTTTCTATCTGAACGGCGCGTTCGGACATGACTCTTCCAGCACAAGAAACCGGCAACCGGCCAACCGACAACCAACTCAGATGAGCCGTTCGACGAGGATGAGGGCCAGGAGGAGGGGGATGTAAAGAATGGAGGCTTTCAGCACGCGGCGGGCGTCCTGATTCGAGCGCGTACGGTAGAAGGCAAGGGCGGGGCGGAGGAACCACAGCCCCAGCAAAAGCGCCCCCCCCAGGTAGAGCCAGCCCATCCCCGCTACGAAGAACGGGAGGGCGCCCACCGGCAGCAGCAGGCCCGTGAAAAGCAGCGTCTGCCGCGCGGTAGAGGTGCCGTCCGGCTCGACCACCGGCAACATCGCGAAGTCAGCGCGGGCATAGTCCTTCCGGTACATCCAGGCGAGGGCGAGGAAGTGCGGCATCTGCCAGACGGCGAGGATCAGGAAAAGCGCCCAGCCGCCCGCGCCGAGCGTGCCCGTGGCGGCCGCGTACCCGCCGAGCGCCGGGAGCGCCCCCGGCAAGGTGCCAACGAGCGTATTGTAGGTCGTCTTGCGCTTGAGCGGTGTGTAAACGTAGAGATAAAGCACCACCGTCAGCCCCGCCAGAACGGCGGTGAGGGGGTTCGTCGTAGGGCAGAGGAGGCCGATGCCGGCGATGACGAGGACGTTGCCGAAAGTGCGGGCGCGGGCCGGCGCGATCCGCCCGGCAGGCAGGGGCCGCTCCGCCGTGCGACGCATCCCCTTGTCCAGCTGGTATTCGAGGTAATGGTTGAGCGCGCCCACGCCGCCCGCGGTCAAGGCGATGCCGACGAGCGTCCACACGAGCCGCCACGCGTCGAGTGCTCCGGGCGAGCCGAGGAGAAACCCTGCCAGCGCCGAGATCACCACGAGAAAGGAAATCTCCGGCTTCGTCAACTCCAGGTAATCGCGCCACAGCGCCGGGACGGGGCGCGTCGCCGCGACGGCCTTCAAAGGCTGGGGAGCAAGAACGGCAGAATCGGCGCGGGTTTCTTCCATGCGAGTCATTCAGCGACCGGCTGCATCGACGATTCGGTGAAAACGGGGGGCGTTTCGGTAGCGGTGGGGCGGCGTAGCGCCAGCAGGGCCAGGGCTACGGCAGAGGCGAACAGCAGCGCGCCCACGATCAAGTGGGACGAGTTGACGATCACCTGCACGTTGCTCGGGCGGAGCATCCCGCGCTCATCCAGCAGGACGAAGTAGGCCGTGAAGCCGAGGGCGATCTGGAGGCCGACGAGCCCCAGGAGGAACCATGCCGACCGATTCAGCAAGCGTTGACCCCAGTAATGGCGCAGCACGCGTCCGAACGTCGCCAATATAAGCGTCGCGGCGACAAAAGCCCACCCCATGTGCAGGCCCGCCAGGGCCGGGTCGATGCCGGTGCCGGGATGCCGCAGCAGGGCGCCAAGGATGATCTGCAAATAGAGAGCGCCCACCGTCACGAGCGCGAGGGTGCGAAGGCGCTTCGCTTCCTTCGAGGCCGGCAGGAGGGAATCTTCCTGGAGCCATCCTTTCGTCGTGAACAGCGCCATCGCCACGAGGGTGGAGAAAAAGATCTGGGCGACGCAGGAGTGGACGACAGCGAGGTCGAGCGAGACCCAGACGACGCGCAGCCCGCCGAGGACGCCCTGGAAGATGACGAGCGCGAGGGCGGCGTAGCCCAGCAGCCGCATCCACCGGCGCGGATCCTTGAGGCCCGTCCACACGGCCAGGACGAGCGTGAAGAGGCCAACGAGCGCGCCGAGGAGCCGGTGCCCATGCTCGGCCAGCACAGGCGTGATGGTCCACCAGTCCGGCCACGGGTTGAAGGGGTCGTAGGAGTTGAAGGAACTCGGCCAGTCCGGCACCGCCAGGCCGGCGTCGATGCTCGTTACGAACCCGCCCCAGCCGATGAGAGCGACGGAGGTCAGCACCGAAAAAAGCGTGAAGCGGTGGCGCCACTTGACGTCGCGCGTGACCGGGTAGGGTTGGGCGCCCGCCCGCTGGTCGATCATGGGCGTTGAGAGACGTAAAGACAGGAAAAACGACGTCGGAAAACCCCTGCCGAAACAACGATTGCTCCCCCCGGCAGTTTCGTCAAGAAGGGGCGAAGGGGCGCCGTCCGGGTGGCTTTCGGGGCGCCCACATGAAAGGCATCTTCCGCCATGAAAGCAAGCCGGAGCG
>JAHEMB010000457.1 GCA_024643915.1 Rhodothermaceae bacterium
GACGCCCACCGCCCCGGCATCGCGCCCCCCGTGCCCGGCGTCGATGACGATGGTTTTGACCTGGAGGCCGAAGAGGCGCTTGAGCGGCAGGTCGGAATTGGCGAGGAAAGCGCGGGCGCCAGTCGGATCGACCACCTCGTCGTAGGTCGGCTCGGGGAGGGGCGGGAGGATGTCTACGCTCGCGAGAGGCGGGCGTGCTTCCGCCTTCGGCTCCTCAGCCGAAAGCCGCTGATAGGCGAAGGGCGCCACTGCCACCACCGCCAGGATCAGCACCAACCCGCTCATGCGCCACGACGACTTCCGCTCCGGCGCAGACCACACATCTCTGACCCGCCGGCGGCGCGGCGCGGCATGCCTCTCCCGCATCCTCAGATTCTCTTCGTAGACCCCTCTGAGGATATCGTCTTGCCTGCCTTGCTTCCCTTCCGGCACCATAGATGAGGGTTTCGGATCCTAAGGGTGCGCGATGCGGACCGAAAATGCGACGGAGATGTTCCGCCGCCCGTTTTTTTCAGACCGCTACTGGGGCTTTAATCGACGGATGATAGTGATAACTCAAGACCTCGAAGTCCTCGTACGTGTAATCGAAGATCGAGGGCGGGCGGCGGCGCAGGCGGAGCGTGGGGAGCGGGTACGGCATGCGCGCAAGCTGCTCGTCCACCTGATCGAGATGATTCAGGTAAATGTGCGCGTCGCCGATGGTGTAGATGAAATCGCCCACGTCGAGGTCGCACTGCTGGGCGATCATGTGGGTGAGCAGGGCGTACTCGGCAATGTTGAAAGGGGCGCCGAGGAAGAGGTCGTTGGAGCGGACGTAGAGCTGGCACGAGAGGCGGCCCTCGGCCACGTAAAACTGGAAGAACATGTGGCACGGGGCGAGCGCCATCTTGCCCCGGCGCGCGTTCTCATCCGGCGGTAGCTTCTCGTCCGGCAGGTCTGCCACATTCCACGCGCTGACGACGTGGCGACGCGAGTCGGGGTTCTCGCGGATCGCCTCCACCACGGCGGCGATCTGGTTGATGAGCCGTCCGCCCGGCGCCTCCCACGCCACCCACTGCTTGCCGTAGACCGGCCCGAGGCTCCCGTCCTCATCGGCCCAGGCATCCCAGATGCGAACGCCGTGCTCGTTCAGGTAATCGATGTTCGTGCCGCCGCGCAGGAACCACAGCATTTCGTAGGCGAGGCCCTTGAAGAAGACCCGCTTGGTGGTGACGAGCGGGAAGCCAACTTGCAGATCGAACCGCATCTGGTGGCCGAAAACGCTGAGCGTGCCCGTGCCCGTGCGGTCGGCCTTGCGGATGCCGTTTTCCCGGACGTGGCGGAGCAGATCGAGATAAGGCCGCATGGTTGCGCGGTGCAGAAAGGTTGAACGTATGGCAAGTGAGGTAGCAAGGCCTATAGTGCTTTCTCCAGAGGTCGTTTTGGTTTGATTGAAGGATGACGAATAGTGAATGTCGATTGTTGAAGGGTACCCTTCCTTCTTCAATCACCAGTCCTTGTTCATCATTCGATATTCAATCAGACGCCTTGAACTCATATTAGGCACGAGTAGGAGATGGAGACAAGGGCGGCAGGGTGGATTGAAGAATCTCCCACGCTCCCTTTCGCTCAATTCACCGGTGCGAAAAGGCCGTTACGTCCGCTTCACGTAAGGAACGCAAATGTGAAAAGGGCCGTAGGGCACCGCGAAAGAGGCGCCGTTTCCTCCCCGCGCCCCCTAATTTAAGAATTTCGTGCTCACCCACACGAGAAAGATCTTATGGATCCCACGCTCCATCAGAAGCAGGGCCTCAACCACCTGAACCGGGTGTTGGACTACGCGCCCTTCGTCGCGGAGGACGGCAAGGCCACCGTCCATCTGACAGCCGAGGACTGGCACGTCGTGTCGGATACGCTTTTCCGCATGGAGACGCCCCGGGAATTCCTGCCCGAGGCCATCGAGGCGTATCGGCTCACCAACCAGAACCGCACCATCGAACTCAAGACGGCGGACTACCTCATCGAGATCGACATCGTATGACGGATCCTTGGGGTTCCCGTTCTCGGTGCTTCGCTGCTAAACCGACAACTGCCCAACCGACAACCAGCCAACCGCTCCCTCTAATTGGCGGCGGCGCGGAGGTGGAAGCGGGGGATGGCTATGCGGAAGCGGGCGCCGTTGGCGCGCTGCATCAGGTAGGTGCCCTCCATCCCCCCCTCGAACGAGGTGAGCACGCAGAAGCTGCTATACTCGTGCGCCGCGCCCGGTGGAATGACCGGCTGGCGCCCGATGACACCCTCTCCCTCGACCTCCTGCACCCGCCCCGTCGATTCCCAGATGTGCCAGTGGCGGCGTAGGAGTTGCACCTCCTCCAGCCCATCGTTCTGAATGCGGATGAAGTAGCCGAAGACGAATCGTTTCTCGAAAAAGTCCGATTGTTCGTCCAGAAAAACCGGACGAACGGTGACGGTAATGTCGCTCGTGGTAGCGGCGAAGGAAACCATTCGTGTGCGGAACTGAGATCGAGTGAAGATGCAGGCGATAACGACAGGTAAAGCGCTTTGTTCTTATTGCTGGGATTGCGATCCGTGGTCTGTCGTCGGTGGTTTCTTTCGGCGTGCACTCGACAAGATCAATCGAAGACCGGCACGGCGCGGGCACGCCCGGCGGCAGCGGCGAGGGCACGGACGCGGCTTTCACAAACGGGCGCCTGCCAGTACCCTCCCTCTTTGAGCGCGCTGCCCACGATGAAGCCGTCGGCGAGGGGGTAAAGATCGGCGAGGTTGTCGGCGGTAGCGCCGCTGCCGACGAAAATAGGCAAGTCGGTGGCCGCGCGGACGGCGCGGAGGTCGTCGAGGAGGGGCGCCTCGCCCGTGTGCGTGCCGGTGACGACGACGCCGTCGGCACGGTGGAGCGCGAGGCTCTGGGCGAGGTCGGAAAGCGTCAGGTCGGCCGTCCAGGCGTGCGCGGCGTGCTTCTTTTTGATGTCGGCGAGGATGGGGAGGTGATCGGCGCCGATCTGCTTGCGGTAGCGGACGACCGCGCCCGCCGAGGCTTCGGCGATGCCTTTGTCGGAGACGTGGGCGTAGGTCCAGCCCTCGGCGCGGATGAAGTCGCACCCGGCGGCCAGGGCCACCGCCAGGGCCGTCTTGTTGGCCTGGAAGAGGACCTGAAGGCCAACAGGGATTTCCCGCGCGTGGCGCTTCACCTCGTGGGCCACGCGCGTCATGAGGGCCGCCACCTCCGGCCCCATCTCGCGCTCGTGGATACACGGGAAGTCGTGCATGTTTTCGAGGAGGAGGCCGTCCATCCCCGCTCGCAGGTAGATTTCCGCCTCGCACACGGCCCGTTCCACAAGGCTCTCCACACACACGAAGCCCGGCACGCCGGGGCTCGGCCCCGTGTGGATCATCGCAATGAGGGGCTTCGGGGTAGAAAAAAGGTGGGCGACGTCCATCGGTTGCCAGAGGGGCAGATGAAACAGACCTCTTCTGAAGTACAGAGCAGGATTTGGCCTGTTCCTTCAACCTGCCTTCAGGGCTGCGCTCCGAGGTCTTCTAGGATGAGCAACTTGAAACCAGGAAGGGCGGGCAATCGCCGGTCATTTGTCAAGAAATCTGTAGCCCCTCCATGAAGTGCCGTAGCCAGTTGAATGGCGTCAGGCGTTCGGAGCTGATATTGAGCCCGCAAAACGGCGGCGCCCTCGGCGATGATCGGCAGGAGAGGATAGAGGGTCAGTCTGCGCGCTTGAAGCAGAAGATCGCGGTATTGCCGGGCCAGCCGTTCATTCTTCTGACGTAGCGGTTGCACGAGCACTTCGAGCGATGTAATGGTTGACGTAACGACCGCAAAATCTCCACGCGCTTGCACCAAAAAGAACGGGCGCACCAGTTCGAGATAGGAAGGATGCTCTTTGATAAAATAGATCAGCGGCACCGTATCCAGACCGACGGTGCGCCCATGCAGCGCTCTCACTCATTCCATGCTTCACGCTCTCGATCCACGTAGGCTTGCGCCTCCACGCCCGTCCACGCCTCCTTGCCTAATCCTTGCAAATCAAGGAGGCTACCGGAAGCCGGATCCTCCGCCTGATCGCGAACAGCCTGGGTGAGTGACGCGATCAGGCGAAGCTGTTCTTCGAGCGGTAGCCGCCAGGCCTCCTCCAGAATCTCCAGATAGCTCATCGCGATGGGCCTTTGAGAGCCTGTTTGGTAAGGTAATTCTGGGCTGCGCATGGCTCCTTCCGGCCCAACGTCCACCGATGCCCTAGCCTGTTGGCTCGGTTGATCGGCCCGTACGTCCA
>JAHEMB010000458.1 GCA_024643915.1 Rhodothermaceae bacterium
GGGTCGAAAGGACGAGCTGCCGGGGCCAGGGGAGCGAAAAAATCGAACAGGCCCTCCCGCCATTTCAGTGCGCCGTCCTTGGTGCGCGTCTCGATCATCGAGTTGACGACAGCAACGAGGCGGCTCTTCCCGGCGGCGCCGATGGGGTCCGGCGGGATAAAGCGGAAGCCTGCGTTCTCGACCGCGTTGTCGTCGAAGCCGAAGCCCTCAAAACTTTTGTCCACCTTTGCCAGCGTCATCGGCAGCATGGAAGGCGTGCCCTGCTGGAGCGGCCCCTCTCGCAGAAACGATTCGTCGGCCTTCAGTTGCGTCACAGCCGAGCCGGCAGCCTCTGCGCCGACAGACATTTCCGGGTCGCCTTCGGTAGAGAGGTCCTGGGCGTAGAGCGCCGGGGTGGTGAGGAGGCACAAAGCAATGATTACGAAAGACACCCAGCGCCTCTGGCGAGTAACAGCGATAACATGATTCATGGCTGCATCTCCGATAGTGAAAGGGAAAAGGGAGTTCATACGATTCCGGCGTCGACGCGTGGGGACGCAAGGAAAGAAGACGCAGCTTCTCGGGTCGCGCGAGGTGGACAAGCTGCCGTTCCCCAAGAAAGGCATGGATGGCGCCGCGTTTCGGAAGCGCAGGGATTAGTTATATCCGAAATCGCTGAGAGAATAGCAAGCGACCGGGAAAATTTACACCTTTCGACCCGCCATGCTCACGTCCGGCCCTTCTGAAATACGATTCGCCCCAGACCCGCCGGGTTTCTCCAAGGCTGTTCACAGCGCACTGACAGAGCCCGGATTGATAGTCCGACCTTAATTTGTGTTCTCCATCAGCGTAGCCCCTTCGACATCTTTCCTGAATAGATCCTCGTTGTTTGGCTTTGATGGCGGCATCCGGCTGAAGAATAACCGCACCCGCCGGCATGAGGCGGCACAGCCCCAAAGCCGTGCCGCCTCATGCCACTTTATATAGTCCATTCGGCATTATTTGAGAAGCACCATCCGCTTGACATCTACGAAGGCGCCGGCCTCTATCCGGTAGAGATAGAGACCACTGGCAAGGTGCCCTCCTTCGAACGACACCTCGTGGAAACCGGCTGAGAGGGCGCCGTCCACTAAGCGCTTCACTTCACGGCCCATCACGTCATAGACCGTCAGGCGCACGTGCTCCGCCTCCGGAAGGGCGAAACGGATAGCTGTCGCCGGGTTGAACGGGTTTGGATAGTTATCATTCAGAGCATAGTTGTCGGGAATATCCTCCCCTGCCAGCAACGTGGAGGCCTGAGCCGCTGCCGCTTTGGCAGCGGCCACCTGTGCGGCCGGGTACGCCTGCTCGGTTCTCGAAGTAACACCCAGGGCACAGGAGATCAGATCCTCTCCCTGCTCCGTCGTGAGGATGCCCTCATTCACCAGATCGTGGACCTGATTGGTAAACGCCCCCAGGACGTTAAAAGCAGCGCTCAGTTGTCCCCGCTCAACCATCCTCTCGGCATTCTGCAGCTTCTTCAGCAGGGCGTTAGCCTGCCCCCTGTTGAGCACCCCGTCGTTCTTGAGGTCGTTCACCTTTCCGGAGAGGATGGCGAAGGTGCAGCAGGTGTTCGGCAGGTCGAAGGCCTCCGTGCCGTCGAACCGGGTGTAGAAGAAGCCCTGGTCGGCGCTGAAGCCGAGGCCGCGGTTGGCGAAGGCGTCCCAGATGAGGCACTCGTTCGCCCCCCCCATGGCGGCGTCGGCCGCCAGGATGGCATCGCGCCCGTCCACGAAGCCCGGGAAGCACGGCTGCAGCTTCAGCCCATCGGTGACCAGCTGCAGGGCGATGTTGTTGCCGCCCGTACCCGTGTAGAGATCCGAATCGAAGCCGTGCCGATCGACGAGGGCGCGGGTCATGTCCCACAGCATCGTCGCCCAGACGGTGCCGACCCCGTGCGGTACCGAAATGCCGGGGTTGTTGATGGTGGCATAGGTGGAGGGGTTGATCGCAAAGCTCGTACTGTAGGGGAAGGGACGGATGCCGCCGCCCGTGGGCGGTTCGAAGAGGAGGTAGGTCCCGATACCCCGGTTGTCCGTATCCGTGTCGGTCAGCAGCAGGGCGGTGTAGTCGCTCCAGCCCTCGCCCATCTGCTCGCCGTCGACCTGTCCATTGACGAGGAAATTGGCCAGGCAAATGTTCTCGCTGGGGCCGCCGGTGAGCCGAATCGAGATGCCGTGCGCATACTCGTGCACGATGACGCCGTTGTCGAAGTCGCTGTCCCGGTCCGGGTCGCCGCCGGTCCTGGCCCGGGCGGTCGCCCCGACGCCCGGCAGCGCCGCCTTGATCACATCGCCGTTGGCCATGGTGATCATCCCGGACGGGATCGTGATGGACGGGTTGGAACCTCCCAGGGTTATCGGCGAGCCCGGGTTGTTATTGACGATGACCACGGCCGTAGCCCCGACCGCCTGCGCATTGAGCACCTTTGACACGAAAGTACATGCTCCCCGGTCGATCAGCGCGATGTTGCCGCTGATAGCAGCCCCGTTGGTCAGCGGCTCGCAGCCGTCCGTCGTGGTACCTGTGCCGTCGTTGGCGAGGACGAGCGTCCCGGTCACTCCCGTTGCGTCGAACGCCGGGCCGAAGGCGGCGCCGCTCATCTCGTAGATGTCGTTGACCGGCGCGCCCACGACGAGTTCGTTGGGGAGCCCAAAGGTCCACCGGAACATCTGCATCCGGGGACGAAAGCCGTCTATCGGCGTGAAGAAGTTGGCATTGTTGAGGCCGCTGCCGTCCTGGGCCTCGGCCCGCACGTCATCCCCCTCTTCGCCGCCGTTCCCGAAGTTGTTGACCTGGAAGTTGCCGCTTGCTTCGTCGAAACCGTACTGGTAGGCGATGTCGTGGATGATGTTGTTCCAGTAGAAGAGGTTGGTGACTGCCGCGTCCCGGTACGTTTCCGGTCCCTGCGTGAGGTCCAGCGGAAAGTCGAAGACGAGGCCGGCTCCGCCGTCCGGGTCGCTCCCAGGGTCCGGGACATTGTCGGCGTCGATGTCGGTGTAGGCGTGGACGTTGTTGCCCCGGGTGACCGTGTAGGCGGTGGATCCGTCGTCGTGCCAGCCGAGCGACGACGCCGTGGGGTCGGCCGGGCTCGACACGAAGTCGCGCAGGTCCGCGAACGGATCGCCCGCATGGCTGGGGCTCTCGACCGGCACCGGGTAGACCCGGTACGATGCGCCGTTAAGCGGTACCATCGGTGCAGATGGTACCGCGTATTCGTACGGAATCATGGGTGCCTGGGCCCTGGCCCGACGCATTTCCGCCAGGAAGCTCGTTCCCTCTTCTTCGAAGACGCCCGAATGCTCCTGTAAGACGAGGTCCGTAAAGCGGAGAACCTCGCCAGAGGCGGCGTCTACGAATGTGCTCCAGTAGTGCTGGGCGTCCTCCGTGTAGATGCCGACCTTCCAGGCCAGTCGGATCTCTCCATCGATCATGGGTAGATACACGAGTTCAGCGGGAATGGGCTCCAGGGCGATGCCGCCTCTGCTCAGCACGACGTCGTGCTGAGACTTGCCTTTCTGTTCGACTTTCTTCCCTGCCGCCGGCTCTATCGTGAGGGGCTCGGTGACTTCGAGCTCCAGTTCACGGGCCGCAGCGTACACCGCGTCGGTCGGTCCAAGGGCCTGAGCGCTACTTGTGATGGCGTTCTCCAGATCCGGAACGAAACGATTGCCCACATGCAGGATTTCGCCGTCCTTTGTGATGCTCAGGTTGATCTGGGCGCCGAAGACGGGAATGTCTGCAAAGCGCTGTTGGAGAAAGATGTGGGTGACGCCGTTGTGCTTACTGACATACTGGTTCGTCACGACCAAGCTTGCCAGGTCAGCTTCCGACAAGCCCAACTCTTGCGCGTTCTGCTTGAGAAAGAGCGCCGTTACATCAATGTTCTTTTTTTGTACATGAGCTTGTGCTTGAACCTGCGATTGGGGTAGGACTAGGATCAAGCAGAGCACGATGGCGGGCAGCGAGGTGTACTTTTGCATGAGGAGGGACCTCCTAAGGGTGGGTGGGGAGTTAGGAGTAACAGAGGTAAAGGAGGGCGTGCCCCGGAGCGTAATGAGCCCGGAGAGATCCTCAATACGATCCCCTGCCGTCAAAAGCTTGGGCCATGCCCCTCCGGGCTCGACCTGCTGGTAGAATAGCGCGTGACGGCTGCGCCTGAGATGCTTCTGGTATGTAGGGAAATACCGAACAGAATGTCAAGCATTCAGAACGAGCGTAAGCACGCACATGGTGATGAGCGAGTGAAAGGTGGGTC
>JAHEMB010000459.1 GCA_024643915.1 Rhodothermaceae bacterium
GAACTCATCGCTGAAGTCCGAATCGCCGTATTCGCCCGTCACCACGTCCGGGTTGAAAGCCTGGTTCATAGCGCCCTGGTTGTAGGCGACGTTGGGGTTGCGCCGCGCCCACCGCCAGGCCTCCAGGGCCGCGTTGCGCATCGCGTCTGCGAGGCCGGGGAAATCATCTGCGAAATCATCGTAGAGGCGGGCGGCCTGCGCCATGACGGCGGCGAAGTCGAGGGCGGCGGGGGTGCTCTTTTGCACGACGTACCGGGGTGCGGTGGCCTGGTGCGGCATCACGGCGCCCTGAAAGTTCGCGTGCGTCAGCTTGTGGTACACGCCGCCGTCCTCGTCCTGCATCGCCAGCATCCATTGCAGGTTCCACAGGGCCTCGTCCAGCACATCCGGCACGGCGTTTCCGGTTTCAGGGATGTTCGTCTCCAGGCCGGCGGCGAAGGCAGGATAATGCTCGTAGAGGGCGAGGAGCGTGTACGTGCTGATGCCCGAGTTGACGATATACTTGTTGAAATCGCCGGCGTCGTACCAGCCGCGCGGGGCAGCGATACGCGTGCCGGCGGGCCGTGCGTCGGTGGCGGCGGAAGCATGGACCAGCACGGCATCGTCCGGGTGCCCCGCAAGCCGGGCCCAGGCCCCAGCAAAGGGCGACAGGATGGGCGTTGAGACGCGCTGGAAATAATACCCCTTGAGCGCCGCCGCCGCGATGGGCCGGTGCACGGTCTCGCCGATGGAGAACACATACGACGCCCCCACGCCACGCACACCAAGCATATACGAACCTGGCGCGCGGAGGTCGGAAAAGTCCGCCTGGCGTACGATTTCGTCGGAGAAACCCCAGTGCAGCGCCGGGCCGAGCGCGCCGGTGTAGACCGTGTCCGTGGAGGCTTCCCTTATGACGTAGAATGGCCCGTCGGCGGCATCCACCACCACGGCCATTTTCGGCGCGTCGGGGTAAAACCCGATCTGGTTGAGGCGAATGCGCTCGCTTCCCTCCTGCCCCAGCACCGGCGCGGCTTGCAGCAGAAGAAGAGACAGCAGCAGGCAACGGCGGCGGAGTTTCATCGGCTGAATTGTTATTGTGCGGACGTGTGAACGAAAGATAGCGAACAGTCTGCAAGCGGGCTCAGTCCAGGGGGATACCCGTCTCCTTCGACATCATGCGCAGGTCCTCGACCACCGGCATTAGGAGGGGCACGCCCTCACGGCGGCGCACCGCTTCGGCCTCGCGCTCGGGATCGCCGGGGATGAGCGGGCCGTCGGTGCCGGGGGCAGGCTTCGTGCGGCGGAACGTGCGGACCCAGTCGTCAATCTGCCGCTTGAATTCGTCCGGGTCGATAAAGCCGTCGATACGGAGGGCGCCGAAGCAATGGCCGATGCCCTTACCCACCTGCCGTTCAGGCTCGACTTGGCGCAGGGCGAAAGGCGGGGCGAACGGCCCCCAGTTAGCACCACTCAGCACACAGCACAGCACATCCACCATCGTCGCCAGGCAATACCCCTTGTGGCCGCCGCGCTCGGCATCCGACCCGAGCGGTAGCTGCGCGCCCCCGTCGATCATGGCGTGCGGATCGGTCGTGTCGTTGCCCTCGGCATCAATGGCCCAGCCAATCGGCATCGACGCCTGCTTGCGCCGGGCGATCTCGACCTTCCCATACGCCACGGCACTCGTTGCCATGTCAATGACGATGGGCGGCTCCTCCAGGCCAGGAAAAGCGGTGGCGATGGGATTGGTGCCCAGCATCCGCGCGGCACCTCTGAGGGGCGCTACCAGGCTGGTCGAGTTGGTCATGGAGAACCCGATAAGGTCGCGCTTGAGGGCTTCGAGCACGTAATAGCCCGCGATGCCGTAATGGTTGGTGTTGCAGACGCTGACCCAGCCGCTGCCCACCGCCTCAGCCTTTTCCATCGCCACCCGGTTGGCCCACGGCCCCACCACCAGCCCGAGCCCATTGTCGCCGTCGATGGTGGCGGTGCCGGGCAGCTCGCGCACGATGCGGGGCTGCGGGCGCGGGTTGATGCGGCCCAAATTCAGCATATCGTAATACGTGCGGAGGCGGGCCACGCCGTGCGAGTCGATCCCGCGCAAATCAGCGGCGGACAGGACGTCGGCAGCCTGCCGCGCGTCCTCCTCCGGCACGCCGAGGTGCGCGAACAGGCGCTGTGTGAACGTGTGGAGTTGCTCGGTCGAGAAGGTCTGCGTCGCTACCGTATCTTCCATGATGGGTTGCCGGGCAAATGATTTAAATCCGAAATCCGAGATTCGGTATTCGATCTTGACTCCTTACCGCAGGAAGGCCTCGGGCAGGCCGCCGTCGACGGAGAGGATCTGCCCTGTCGTTTTGCCCAGACGGTCGCTCAAGAGCAGGTAGAGGGCCTCGGCCTGGTCCGCCGGGGTGATGGGCTGCCGGGTGAGCGTGCGGTCCGCGTAGAAAGCGGCGAGGCGCTGGCGAAGGGTCTCGGTGTCCTCGACCTCATCGTGGGGCAGGCCATACTTGGCGAGGGAAGCGAGGACGCGGTCGCGCGGAAACATGCTGCTGCCGGCGACGACGGTAGCGGGGGCTACGCCGTTGACGCGGATGTTGGGGGCGAGTGCCACGGCCAGCTCTCGGACGAGGTGGTTGGCGGCGGCCTTGCTGGTGTCGTAGGCGAAGCTGCCCTTTTTCGCCACGGCGGCGTTGACGCTCGTGGTGAGCACGAGGCTGCCCGTCAGGTCCTGGGCCTCCCAGATCCGCGCCGCCTCGTCTGCCACGAGGTAAGGCCCGGTAACGTTGACGTCGAACGTGCGCGCCCAGGCTTCGTCCTCGAAGGCGCCGTCGGCGGCGGGGCTGACGTAAAGCCCGGCGGTGATGACGACATGGTCCAGGCCGCCGTAGGCCAGCACCACCTGATCGAGCGCCGCACGGATGGATTCGCGGTCCGTGACGTCGCACCTCAGGCCGATCACGTTGCCGCAGTTCGAGATCCCCGAGCCGGCCACGCCGATGCCCAGGCCGATCTCATCAAGGATCTCCTGCGCCGTCGCCTGCGCTGCTGCCTCATCCAGGTCGAGGGCGGCCACTGTGGCGCCTTCGCGTAGGAGCCGCCCCACCATCTCCTTCCCGATCCCACTGCCCGCCCCAACGACGGCGACGATCCGCCGTGACAGCTCCTGCTCGGGAGGCTGGCGCTGTAGCTTCGCCTCCTCGAGCCGCCAGTATTCGATGTCGAACGCCTCCTGCCGGGGGAGCGCCGTGTAGGCGGAGACAGCCTCGGCCCCCCGCATCACCTCCACCGCCGCCTTGAAGAACTCGGCCGTCACACGGCTCTCGCTTTTGGTTTTGCCCCACGCGATCAGGCCGAGGCCGGGGATGAGAATGACGGTCGGGTTCGCCACACGGCGGGCGGGCGAGTCGGCGTGTTTGTGCTGCTCGTAGTAGCGGGCGTAGTCGTCGCGGTACTGCGCGAGGCCCTCGGTGAGTTTTGCTTTGAGCGCGTCCAGGTCCCGCGTCTGCGGGTCCCAATCCACATAAAGCGGCTTGATCTTGGTACGAAGGAAGTGGTCGGGGCAAGAGGTGCCCAGCTCGGCCAGACGGGCCGCGTCGTGGCTGTTGACGAAGCCAAGCAGGGCCTCGTCGTGCTGCACCGTGCCGATGAAGCGCTTCTCCCGGCTCACCTGCCCGCGTAGCCAGGGCAGCAGCACCGCCAGCTTATCGATTCGTTCGGCCTCGGGAAAGGCTTCGTACTGCACCCCGCCGAAGTCGTAGCCGTCCGCGCCGTGCTGCGCCAGGTAGTCGGCGGCCCGGTCGATGAGCGAGAGGCTGAGCAGGTAACAGGCGTGGTCGTCGTCGGCCCAGTTGATGAGGCCGTGCCCACCCAGCAGCACCCCTTTCGCCTGGGGGTGCTCGACGCAGATGCGCTGGAGGGTCAGTCCCAACTCGAAGCCGGGCCGTTGCCAGTCCACCCAGATCACCTCGTCGCCGTAGACCTCGCGTGTCAGGGCGGGACCATCCTCGGCGGTGGCCAGAGCGATGCACGCGACCGGGTGCGTATGATCGACGATCTTGCGCGGCACGAAGGCGTGCAGCGGCGTGTCGATGGAGGGGGCGCGAGGGTTGAGGTTGAACGTGCAGTGCGGGTACATCGCCACCATCGCGTCCTCGGCCTCGGTCTTAGGGCCCCGGTCGCCCATGCCGGCATAGACGGCTTGCAGCGCTATCAACCGATCCTGGTAGAGCGAGGCGAAGTTCGCGCGCCGGGCCGTCCGCAGGTCGCCGCCCGAGCCTTTGACCCACAGCA
>JAHEMB010000460.1 GCA_024643915.1 Rhodothermaceae bacterium
GTCATCAGCCGCACCGCCGGCATGACCGACGACGGCCAGACCATGCCCATCCTCACCGTCGATCACGACTTCACCGAAACCTACGGCCTCGAACTCCTCGCCGGCCGCGACTTCTCGCGCGACTACTCGACCGACGACACGAGCGCCTTCCTCATCAACGAGTCCGCCCTGCGCGCGGTGGGCTGGCAGCGGCCCGAGGAGGCCATCGGGCAGGAGATCACGCGGCAGTTCTCCGACACACGCACGGTCATCGGCGTGGTGAAAGATTTCCATTACACCTCGCTCCAAAACGCCATCCAGCCCCTCGTCTTTCAGATCCGTCCGGACTGGTTCAACTACGTCTCCGTCAACCTCCGCACCGACGACGTGCCGGCCACCCTCGCCGGTCTGGAGGGCGTCTGGGGTCAGTTCTCCCCGGACCGCCCCTTCGACTATTTTTTCCTGGATGAGGATTTCGACCGGCAGTACCGGGCCGAGGTGCGGGTGGGGGTGATCCTGGCGCTTTTCACCGGCCTCGCCATCTTCATCGCCTGCCTCGGCCTCTTCGCCCTGGCCTCGTACATGACGGAGCAGCGGACCAAAGAAATCGGCGTCCGGAAGGTGATGGGGGCGAGCGTGCCGAGCATCGTGCTCCTGCTCTCGAAAGAGTTCGCCCGCCTCGTCGTGGTCGCCGCCGTCGTGGCGACGCCCCTCGCCTACCTCGCCATGCACCGCTGGCTCGACGACTTCGCCTACCGGACGGATATGGCGTGGTGGATCTTCGCGCTGGCGGCCTGCGCAGCGCTCGGCATCGCCTGTCTGACGGTCAGCTACCGCGCCGTCAAAGCCGCCCTCACCAATCCCGTCGAGGCGCTGCGGTATGAGTGATCCTATTCCTCTGCCGAACCCAGCGCACCGAACTGTTGCGAGGAGTGGAAGATCGTCAGTACCTCGACCTCCTCATCAGCGCTGTCTACGATGTAGACTAGACGGTAATTACGATAGATGATTTCTCGAATTGCCTCATCACGGATCTCTGGCACCACGCGGCCCATGCGCGGGAAGCGTTCGAGGGCGCGCAGCTTCTCGATTAGCTTTTCTTCGAAGAGAGCGGCGAAATCGGCAGTCCCGACTCGCTCGTAATACTCGATGATAGCGTCGAGTTCGTCCTGTGCCTGCCGTGTGAGTCTAACATGGGCCACGGGCGTGCTACGGCTGCTTCTCCTGCCGTCGGCGCTGAAGGTGAGCCTCTACTTCGTCGAGCGCCACCGTTTCGCCCTGCTGCGCCTGCTTCAAACCAACCTCCACCTTGTGCAGAAAGACAAGCCGTTCAATGGCATCTTCTATCGTCGCGTCCTCCGGCAGCTCTTCAACGGCGCGAACGATTCTTGCCTTGGTCATGGCTTCTGGCATGGCAACCTCTGGACGTTTTGTCGAAGATGCAGTTTCTACGCTGAAGCCTCATCGCCGGTTCGAGGCGTTGCCGACCATCTGCCACCCCGCGTCCGTCTTTTCATAGAGTTCGATCCAGGCCCAGACGTCGTGGAAGGCAGTACGCTCTCCGTCGGCACCAGATTTCGTCCCGGCGATCTCCACCTCGGCGATGAGCCAGCCGAGGGAGCCATCCTCGGAGATCCGCACGAGGGGCTCGCGGAGGTCGCGGTAGACGGTGAAGGAGGCGTCGCGCAGGTAGGCCGTTCGCCGTGCCCGGCGGTCGCCGGTGGTGGGGAAAGTGACCTGTCCGCCGTTGACCGAGACAAACGAATCCGCCTCGATAGCCATCCATAGATCGATGTCCCCATCGACGTGGGCCTGGAGGAGCTGGGCGTGGAGGGCCCGTAGCCGGGTTTCGTCGGCCTGGCGGTCTTGCGCCGACACAGAAGAAAAAAGGCCGATCAGGGTGAGGGAGAGCAGAAGGCGCATCGACGGGAAGGGGCAGGGGTGAACGAAGGAGGGAGCCGGCCGGCTGCATGCAGCTACCCCGGCAAAGGTAAAGCAAAACGTCGCATCACGCTTCCCCATCGGGCGATAGATGAGACTTCCGCGCGCACATCATGACGGCCCTGATACATCACCCGTGTCGCCCGGTGTTGGGCGGAAAAGGCTTTCCCGGCTGTGCTTTCGACCACCCTTACACTCTCTTTTTTATCCATCCCTAGAAGTAAGGATATGCCTTCTTTGAAGACCACGAGCGCGCCCGAGACAGAGATCTTTTACCAGGACCTCGGCGAGGGGCAGTCGGTCGTCCTGATCCAAGGCTGGCCGCTCGGCCAGCAGGGCGAGGAGCCGGTTACGCGGCCAGGTCGCGGACGTGTAGAATTTCCCCGTGCTGCATCAAACGCACGGCTTCTATTGCGAGATTTTACTTCGCATACGAAACGGAGCGGACCTCGCGGATGACGGTGACTTTGATCTGGCCGGGGTACTGCATCTCCTCCTGGATCTTCTTCGAGACGTCGGCGGCGAGGAGTTCGGCGGCGGCGTCGGAGACGAGGTCGTGGTTGACGAGGACGCGGATCTCGCGGCCGGCCTGGATGGCGTAGACACGCTCCACCCCGTCGAACGAAGCAGCCAGGGCCTCCAGCTTCTCCAGGCGCTTGATGTAGGCTTCGAGGGCCTCGCGCCGGGCGCCGGGGCGGGCGCCTGAGATGGCGTCGGCGGCCTGCACGAGGGGCGCGATCATGCACGTCATCTCGATCTCGTCGTGGTGCGCGCCCACGGCGTTGCACACGTCGGCGTGCTCCTTGTACTTGCGGCACAGCTCCATGCCCACGATGGCGTGCGGCTGCTCGATTTCCTCCTCGACCACCTTGCCGATGTCATGGAGCAACCCGGCGCGGCGGGCGCGGGTGGCGTCGAGGCCGAGTTCGGCGGCCATGAGCGAGGCGATGCGGGCCGTCTCGACCGAGTGTGCCAGCAAATTCTGCCCGTAGCTCGTCCGGTAGCGCATGCGCCCGACGTGGCGCACCAGCTCAGGATGCAAGCCATGCAGGTTCAGGTCGATCACCGTGCGTTCGCCCGTCTCGATGATCTCTTCCTCGATCTCGGTCCGCGTCTTCTCAACCACCTCCTCGATGCGGGCCGGGTGGATGCGCCCGTCCTGGATGAGCCGGTTCATGGAGATGCGCGCGATCTCGCGGCGGACGGGGTTAAAGCCCGACAGGATGACGGCCTCGGGCGTGTCGTCGACGATGACCTCGATGCCGGCGGCGGCCTCGAACGCGCGGATGTTGCGGCCCTCGCGCCCGATGATGCGCCCCTTCATCTCGTCCGACTGGATGTTGACGACGGAGACGGTGTTCTCGATGGCGTGGCTGGCGGCGGTGCGCTGGATGGCCGTCAGGATGATCTTACGCGCCTCGCGTCCGGCCTTCAGCTTGGCCTCATCGCGGATCTCTTTGACGAGCGAGGACGCTTCGAGGCGGGCTTCCTGGACGAGCTGCTCGCGGAGGGCCTCACGCGCCTCGCGCTGCGTCATGCCCGAGACTTGTTCGAGCTTGCGGATGTGTTCCTCGATCATGCGGTCGAGGCGTTCCTGCTTGCCGCGCGTCTGCTCTTCGAGCTGGCCGAGCTCTTGCGCGCGCTGCTCGGTTTGCTGCTGCCGCGTTTTGGCGTCGTCGAGGAGCGCCTGGGCGTTGGTGCGCAGCAGCTCGGCCTCGCGGCGGTGTTGCTCGGCCTCGGTGCGAAGCGCTTCGAGCGCCTCCGATGCCTTATGTAGAAGGGTCTCCCGCTCGTTGACGCGGAGCGCCCGGCGGTTGAGCTTTTCCTGGCGTTGTTCCAGCTTCTGCCGCGACCGCCGCAGGGACTTCTTGGCCTCGTCTCGCTCCTCTTCCAGCGCCTGTCGTCTGCGCGTAATCTCTACGTCTTCCTTCTCTACCTTCTCATGGCGCAGCGTTTCGGCTTCCTGCCGGGCGCGGGCCAGCAGGCGGTCGGCTTCATCTTGAGCCTGGTCAAGCGACTGGCGGCCCCTGCGGGCCAGGAGGAATCTATCGAGGGCAAGTCCAAGTCCGAGGGCGATGGCAGCGAGCAGAACAAGGCCGACAATCGTCGTTGCCTCCATGTTCGCCTGCTATCCTGAAGGACGACCCTCTACGTATGGACGAAAGGACGTATGGACGAAAGGCTCAGAAGAGAATTCGTCCATACGTTCAAACGTTCGCACGTTCATACGTAAAAGGCGCCGTATTCACGTTTCGCTAACGGTATCGAAATAGAAAAACGCCCCAGTAGGTTCCGGCGCCGGGCCGACTATCCCACCGGGGCGTTT
>JAHEMB010000461.1 GCA_024643915.1 Rhodothermaceae bacterium
ACTCACGTCGATCATCGTCTGGATGACGTAGTCTTCGGTCTCGAGGGGCTCGCAAAGCCGCTCGGTGAAGCGGCGGACGTCCCGGTAGCGCCGGGCGAGCGGCCACGTCGATGGAGGAACGGCAGCGGGCGCCGGGAGGGCGTCGATCTGCATAGAAGGTCTGTGTAAGGTTAGGGGTTGTGAGGGGGAGCCGCCAACGGCACATGTCGGGCTTTTTAACGCCCTCTCCTGCCGTCCCTGGCCGCCGCGTTATCTAATCCCTTCAGCGGGGGTTGGTCTCCCGGCGTGTTCGATATGTTACAAGCCCTGAAGGTCCTGCAGCGGGTCCGGGTGGAGAAAACGGTAGCCCAGCCACCGCTTCACCTTTGCGTTGCTGACGACCTTGAAATTCCCCATCGGCTCGTCGGCGAAGTGCGGTGGCGCCAGCCCCAGCTTTTCGGCAGCGCGGGTGTAGAGGACCTCTCGGGTAGGATGTGCGTCGGCGCAGGCGTTGAAGACCTCGCCGCGAACGTCCTGATTGAGGATGGCTGAGACGAGACCGATGCTGTCGTCGCGGTGGATCAAGTTGACGGGCGCCGCGCCGTTGGCCAGTTGCTTCCGCCCGGCCAGGAAGCGCCCCGGATGGCGATCCCCGCCGTACAGCCCGCCGAAGCGCAGCACCGTTGTGTCGAAGTGCGAGTCGGCAAGGAGGCGCTTCTCGGCTTCCAGCAGGGCGCGGCCCGAGGCGCTTTCCGGTCGCCGTGCATCGGTCTCCACCACCGTGCAGTTGAGATCAGGATAGACGGACGTAGAACTCGCGAAGAGAACGAAATGGATTGGACTATAATGAAGCTCGGTCCGCACGGCCTCCGTCATATCGTGGAAGTCCTGTTCAACCTGCGGATTGCCCCGCCCCGGCGGCACGTTGAGGAAGAGCGCGTCGGCGTCGAAGAAATCACGCACTTGCTCCCCGTGGAGCCACGGATCAAGCGTGAGGAGGTACGGCCTGATACCAGCAGCGGCGAGGCGTTCGAGCTTGGCCTCTGTCGTCGTCGAGCCCTTGACGTGATAGCCTTGCTCCAAGAGGTGTTCGGCCAGGGGCAACCCCAGCCAGCCACATCCCAGAATAGAGATCGTCCCCTTTGCCACGCTCATTCAGCCCAGTTCTGCCAGCTTTTTTCTCGCGAACAGCACGGCGCCGCCCGGAAACGCGGCGCTTTTCGAGGGCCGGTCGACGCCCACACAGGCGGCCAACCACTGCCAGGCGAGCCGCTCTTTAATCAGCCCTGCAGCAAGGTGACGCACATGATAGAAAGAGGCGCCCTTCGCTTTTCGTTCCTTCTTTGAACGCGAAAGATGAATCGATGGACTGTTCGTCTTTGGCATGAGTCGCCCCAGAATGGTGAGGAAGAATCCTTGGAACTGTGATCGCGAAAAGAGAGTGAGGTATGCGAAATCTCTAGCACGGCGCAGAAAGCCCTTGCCTATAATGGGGACATCCCGCCCCAAATGCAAGACCTTTCTCTCAGCAGCCATAGAGAAGTTGCTACTCGGCCCGACATCTCGCCTGCCTGGAAAACCTTACTGTTTTGACGCTAAACTCGCTTCACCCCGCCATCAGAACCGTCTGGACCATCAAAATCGGCCTTGCTTCGGCCCTGGCTGTGCTGGGAGTGCTGGCCTACGACCTGCTGCACCTTTTCGATGCCGAGCGCTGGTTTCCAACCGGGGGGCTCACTTTCCTGGCTCTGCTTCTTGCCCCCCTCCTCGGCTTCTATCTCCCCCGGCTTCGCTTTCGCTTCTGGCGATACGCCCTCTTGCCCGAAGAGCTTTTCCTCGAGCGTGGCATCCTGAACCGCGTCCGCACCATCGTGCCCCTCCGTCGGATTCAACACCTCGACGTCTCGCAGGACGTGGTGGAGCGCGAGTTCGACCTGGGCAAACTCATCGTCCACACCGCCGGCACGCGCAGCAGCACCGTCGTCCTGCCTGGGCTACACCTGGAGGAAGCTGAGCGGCTCCGCGACGTGATGAAGGAATACATTCTTGAGGACCCTCTATGACGTGCGCGGCCCACGTCATAGAAGGCCCACCACAGAAGCTGTCGGAGCGGGCGGTGGTTTGCAAGGGAGTGTGACGATGAAGGTCGTGCCCTCGCCTGGCGATGACCGCGCCGTGATGGCACCCCCATGGCGCTCGGCGATGTGCCTGCAGATGGCCAGCCCCATGCCGGTGCCTTCGAATGCACTCTGCCCGTGGAGCCGCTGGAAGGGAGAGAAAATGCGATCAAGATACTTCTCATCGAAGCCGATCCCGTTGTCCTCCACCAGCAAACGCAATTCTTGCGTGGCCTGCCCCCGCCTGCCCTGGCACGGCTCGTGAATGCTGTGGACGCGTACAACGGGGGGTACTTCCGGTCGGTGGAACTTGAGCGCGTTGCCAATAAGATTCTGCAGGAGTTGCCTCATCTGCGTCGGATCGGCCTGTAGACAAGGCAGGTGATCGACCTCGACGCGGCCGCCGTTCTCCTTGATGCGCACCTCCAAATCGAGCAGCACGTCTGCAATAATCTCGTTCAGGTCGGTTGGCTGAAAGCGCTGTTTTTGCGTGGCAATCCGAGAAAAGGCGAGGAGATCGCGAATGAGGCGCGACATGCGCATCGCGGCATCCTGCATGCGCTCCACGTAGAACCTGGCGGTCTCGTCCAGTTGTTCTCCGTAGTCGGCCATGAGGAGGCCGGCGAAAGAGCTGATCTTCCGCAGGGGTTCTTGCAAATCGTGAGAAGCGACGTACGCGAAATTCTGTAGCTCCCGATTACTCTGTTGCAGGGCGGCATTGCTCTCTTCCAGTGCATTCTCCGCGCGCACGCGCTCCCCAATCTCGATCCTGAGGTGGGCGTTGGCCTCTTCCAATTCAGCTGTTCGCTCGGCAACGTGTTGTTCGAGGGATTCATTGAGCGTTTTCAGGGCGCCTTCGGCCCGTCGGCGCTCGGTAAGCTCATGTTGCAACCGTTCGTTGGCGACCGCCGCCGCTTGAAGGGCGCTCACCAACTCGACCCGTGTGGCCTCAAGCGCCGTTGCGATGGCATTGACCTGTGCGGCGGCGGCACGCGCTGCTTTCGCCTGCTCCAATGCCGCGCGGCCGGCCTGCTCCCCCCGCAGGGCCTGCGCGAGGAGCGGGAGGTATAAAACAGCCTCAGCAGCTCGCTCCGTAAATGGATCGTCGCCCAGGAGGGCCAGGACGGAGCCGTCCGTTGCGCTTAGGCCGTATACTTGCATCGTGGTATTGGCATCCGGATAGGAGATTTTCGCCCGATGCTGCTCCTCCCTGACGCAGTGATCCAGGAAAGCGCGCCACGTCTGCCGACCCGGCAGGGTCTGGGGAAAACCTGGGGCCGGAAGAAGAATTCCCAACTCGGCGTCTTCGATGAAAATGAAAAGGTGGTCTGCCCCCAAGCAGGATGCCAGTTCCTCGATAGCCTCGTGCCGACACGTGGGTGCTGCCAGTGCGGTAAAAAGCCGCAAGTAGTTATTAGGGACGCCCATCGCTCAGGCCGGGATGATGCAAACGACAGCGGTGCAGTTGTGAAACCCGCTGAACTGCCCCGTCGCCCGCGCTACCTGTCCGTACGTGTTGCATCCGGCAAACTTGGCGTCGCCGAGCGAGGCCTCCACGCCGCGCAACTCCAGGCCGAACTCATCGCCCATGCGCAGCCGCGTGGCGACGCAATCGAAGAACAGGGCAACTGCAGGCTCATGCCCCTGTAGCTGCTCCAGGGCCTCCTTCGTGGCGGCCACCGCTGCCTCCGTGGCTGAACGACCGGTGGCTTGCATCAGATGGACGGTGGCGCCCTCGGGCAGATCCGCCGCGCAGTTAACGGTGCCGTCCGCGTCAACGGATAAGGGGACACGGAGTTGATAACCGGTCCCGGTGTCGATGCCCAGCACGTTATGAAGAAAAAAGGAGAGCGGGTCCTCCGCGTCAAAGGTCTGCCCTGTGGCCGCGGCGTGCTCAATGAAAGCTTCCACGGCAGGGGCCGCGTTGAGACTGATCAGCCGGGCGCCTTCGGAGGCCGTCACGCGTAAGGGTGCGCTCGCGGGGGTCCAGCCATGCCGCACGCCCAACCCGATAGGCTTATGAGAGAGCATCTCCAAAGCGACGGCGGCATCGGGGTAGGCCTCGGTGTCATAGAAGACGTGCGTACGGTCGAAGCGCGCATCATCCCCGGCGCCGCCTCCAAAGAACC
>JAHEMB010000462.1 GCA_024643915.1 Rhodothermaceae bacterium
CGGATGGAAAGGGCCTGGCCTTTTTCGAAGCCTTCACGCAGGAAGTTGATGACTTCGAAATGCTTGGGCGTCAGTTCGATCCCTTCTTCGCGGGCAATTTCTTTCGCGATCTCCGGGGTCCATTCGGACGGATCGTTGAAATAGCCTTCATCGGTTACGTCTACGTTGTGTCCGGCGAGTGTTACTTGCGACATGGTTCTATACCTCTTGTTGGCGTTGGTCCTGGGTTGAATTCGGGGGTCAGGCCGGTACGGCGTCTTTCTTCTTGCCGACCATCGACATGTGGGTGGTCACCGGCATGGGTTTGCCGGTCAGCATCATATGCCAGTAGACCCATTCGAAGAACAGCTTGCCGAAGTGGTTGGCACGCGTCTCCTTGAGAAGGCTCATAGGCCCGAACACTGGGAGCGGGAACTTGCCAGGAAGCGGCTCCGTGGCGTAGTTAAAGTCGATGAGGGTAGCCTTGCCGCCCCCCGTTTCGATGAAGCAGTTCGCGTGACCGTCGAACGTGGCGTCGAGGGGCGCGCCCTTGATGTAGCTGAGGATGTTCTCGGTCAGCACGTCGGCCTCGAAGTGCGCTACGGAGCCGGCCTTGGAGGCCGGGAGGTTCGTGGCATCGCCGATGACGAAAACGTCATCGTGGTCTCGCGCCTGGAGGGTGTGCTTGTCGGTCGGCACGTAGTTGAGATCGTCGATGTCGCCCATGTCGCTGGCCTCGATGAAGTCCGCTCCCATGTTGACGGGGACGGCGACGAGCAGGTCGAAGGGGACTTCGCGGGCGTCGTAGGAGACGAGCACCTTGCGCTCCGCGTCGACGCGCTCTGCGTAGAAATCCGGGACCACGGTAATCCCTTTCTCCTCCATGAGTCCGCTGAGAAAAGCCGTCGCTTTCGGCTTCGTGAATGCGCCCGAGAGCGGGGTGACATAGGTGATCTCGACCCGGTCGCGCATGCCTCGCTCTTCGAAGTAGGAGTCTGCGAGGAAGGCGAACTCAAGCGGGGCGACGGGGCACTTGAAGATGCTTTCGGCGAGGAAGATCGTGAGGCGTCCCCCCTCCCACTTGTCGAGACGGTCGCGGAGCTTGCAGGCCCCCTCGAAGCTGTAGAAGTCGAAGGCATCCTGGTACCACAGCGGGCCGTCGAGGCCCGGCGTCTCCTCGGGCCGCGGCGTCGTACCCGTCGCGACGATAAGAATGTCGTAGGAGAGGCTACGCCCGTCGCTCAGCCGCACCGTATTTGCCTCCGGCTCAATCTCCGCCACTTCGGCGAATACCAGATCAACGCCCTCCGGGATGAAGTCCCGCTTCGGGCGAACGAGGCGCTCGCAGTCATAGATCTTGAAGGGGACGAATAGAAAGCCGGGTTGGTAGTAGTGGTTCTCGTCTTTATCAACGACGGTGATGGCCCACGCACGGGCGTCCAGCGCCTTGTGAAGCTTGTTTGCCATCATGGTGCCAGCCGTGCCAGCGCCGAGGATCAGGAGGTTTTTCATGGCCGATGGACATGTTGTCTATGCTCGCCCCATGATACGTTGCTGCCCGGTCGGCCCGCACCCAGCGACGCCTGACATACTGGTAGGTGCTTGTCTACTTGCCCGCGTGAGTGAATCCCCTACATTGGCCTGGGAGCAACGTTGCGCTGCGCCCAGGGCGTTGTTAGCAGACGAGCAGCGCGCGCGTATCTTCTGCTGCCTCCACCTTTTGGGGCACCTCCTTCGGGAGCAAGACGTCTTGTCCCGCCCGGAAGGCGAAACCTACGACACGGTAGCCATCGCTCCGGTAGAGGGTGGCTGTGGCGAAGCGGGCGTCTTTGAAATCCGGTAGAGAGAACATAAACGTAGGAACGGAAAAAGAGAGTGAGGTAGGTTCCTGAGCACGGTCTATCACACGTGCCCCGAAAGCTCTAACCGTCCTGTGATAGGGTCTGGTAGATCCCCAGAAGCGCCGCGCGTGCCTCCCTTCCCGGCTCAAGGCCGCACCCGCACGTCCCGAAGCGCTATGACAATTCCAACCATTTCTTCGCGTACAGGTATCTATCCGATGAACAATCACGCCGCAAGGAAGGCCCTAAGCTGATTGAGATTCGCCAGATACTCCGCCAGCTTTGCCAATCTATTCTCGCCAAACACCGCCGGTTCGATAAGCGCCCCGGCATCTCCCCAGCATTGAAAGGTCCTGGAATCATGATCGATTCCAGGACCTTTTTTGCCTTACGCCGAAGGTCACAGCACCTCCTTCAAGAGCTTTGGTGGGACGAGCCATTGCAATCCGCCCCGCCCGAACTGCACCTCGCGCCACGTAGCCACCTCGAAGTCGATGCGCGCCATCGCGGCCCTGGGGTAGCGCACGGCGCCCCCGCCGATGAGCCGGCTGATAGAGGCCGACCACGTCGGTTCGTGGCCTACTAACAGGAGCGATTGCGAGGCCGCCGGCTCGGCTTGGATAACGGCCAGCACCGCCACCGGGCCGTCTTCATAAAGCGACCGGCTCTCGCGCACCTGCACGTCCCAGTCACCTGCCTCCATCGCCAGGGCGAGAGTCTGCTTCGCTCGCACGGCGGTGGAGGTGACGATGGCATCGGGCACCTGGCCGGTTTTAGCGAGAAACCGCCCCATCCGCCGCGCCGCCTTCTGGCCGCGTGTGGCGATGGGCCGCTCGTGATCGTGGTCGAAGTCGGCATCCCAGTCGGACTTGCCGTGGCGAAGGAAATAAACCGTTTTCATGGGCGGCGTTTAGGGTCAACAATGAAACGAATTAGAGGTCGGTCCATTTCGCGTCCTCAATCTCGGGCTGCTGGCTGGCGCGCAGGCCGGTGTGCTCCGGCTCCCGGCGGTCCGGCGACGCCGCGAGGGTCGGCTGCGCTTTCGGGTCGTACACCATCGCGATGACCAGGTTGCGCGCAGCGCGCCCCCCGTAAAACACCAGGACGATAATGACAATGACTTCGAGCATGATGATCTAGGATTGCACGGCTCGTGATTCGCCTGGGTCGACCATGCGCCACGCGTTTAGCTCTACGATGGCGATCTGCTGCACCAGTTCCTCAAAATCCTCTTCATTCTTGACAAAATCGATGCCGGCCGCGTCGACGGTGAGGAGCGGGCTTTTCGCGTAATGGGCGAAATACTTATTGTACGCCGTATGGAGTGCTTCGATATAGGCCGGGTCCATGTTGCGCTCGTAGGAACGCCCCCGCTCGCGGATATTCTCCATCAACCGTGCCGGAGTGGATCGCAAATAGACCACCAGATCGGGACGCACCGTTACCGGCTCCATGAGGGTGAAGAGAGTCTCGTAAAGATGCAGTTCGTCGCCTTCCAGATTCTGGTGGGCGAAGATGCGGTCCTTGTCGAAGCTGTAATCGCTGACGACCAGATCATGGAACAGGTGGCGCTCCAACAGCTCTTTCTGCTGACGGAAACGCTGGGCGAGGAAGTTTAGTTGGGTCTGAAACGCCCAGCGCTGCGGATCTTCGTAGAAACGGGCGAGAAAGGGATTCTCCTCAAACTGTTCTAAAACGAGCTGGCCCGAAAAGCGCTCGGCCAGCTGTGCAGCCAGCGACGTCTTCCCGGCCCCGATCACTCCCTCAATAATGAGGTACCGAAGGTCCTCACGCGACCCGTCGCCGAGGGTCGACCCTTCTTTCTTTTCTAAATTTGAAGCGTCTGGCATCCAAGTCGCGCCGGTTCAGGGTTGCGCATCTTCCGAACGATCTTGTGCTGGAGGTTTGGCCCTTTGGCCCTCAGCTCCTGTGCCCCGCAGCATGGCATCGAACACACGGGGCTGCTTTTGGTCAGGGCAGTGCGCCAACAGAGAAGCTACGGTGGCTTCGAACGGCGGGGGAACGTGCAGGTTCGGCGCGAGGTCGGCTAGAGGGCGAAGCACGAAAAGGCGGTCGGCCAGGCGTGGGTGCGGGATCGTCAGCGATTCGGAGGTCACGGAAAGATTATCATACATTAGCAAATCGAGATCGAGGGTGCGGGGCGCCCAGCGACGGCGGCGCGCGCGGCCCGCTTTCGCTTCGACGCGGTGCAGGAGTGCCAGCAGCGCCTCAGGGCCAAGGGCCGTCCGCACCTCTATCACGGCATTGAGGAAAAGCGGCTGTGTCTCACCGGGTGTCCGCGTATGAGCCGGTGATTCGTAGAGGGGCGAAAGGTTCAGCACCTCTACGTGGGGATGGAGGCGCAAGGCGTCCACCGCGCCCTGCAAGTGCCGGAGCCGGTC
>JAHEMB010000463.1 GCA_024643915.1 Rhodothermaceae bacterium
CCGCCCGTTCGGGCCGACCTTGCACGCGAGCCTGCGCGATGCGCGGCGCCTTGCAGGCGGACGCGCCATGTGGGAGGAGGAGGACTACTGCGTGCCGCCCCTGGCCCAGGAGCGCGCCGCCGTGCTCGATGCCTTCTTCGATGATCTGCGAGTGGAGCGGGTAGCGAAGGGAGCAGGGTGGAAATGCATCGAGGATCTGCCGCCGCTGTTCCCTTCTCTCCATGCGCAAGAGGGGGGCGGCGCCTAGCCGATATGGTCCTTTGACCTTCTATGAACAATAATCCTGAACGACAAACATGAACTACCGACGTTTCGGGCGCACCGGCTGGCAGGTCAGCGAGATCGGGTATGGGATGTGGGGCATGGCGGGCTGGACCGGCTCGGAGGACGAGCAGTCGTTGCGCGGCTTGCAGCGGGCTGTGGACCTGGGCTGCAATTTCTTCGACACTGCCTGGGCCTACGGCGAGGGGCACAGCGAGGCTCTCCTCGGCCAACTCGTACGCGCCAACCCCGGTACCCGCCTCTACACGGCCACCAAGGTTCCCCCGAAAAACCGGACTTGGCCCAGCCGCCGCGAATTCTCACTCCATGAAGTTTTCCCCCCCGAGTACATCGAGGAATACGTCCATAGCAGCCTCGAAAACGCCGGCCTCGACCGGTTCGACCTCGTGCAGTTTCACGTGTGGGAGGATGCTTGGGTGGACGACGACCGCTGGGCCAACACGATGGACCGCCTCCGGCGCGAAGGGCTGCTGGAGGCTGTTGGCATCAGCCTCAACCGCTGGGAGCCGTGGAACGGAATCCGCACGGTGCGCAGCGACCGTGTCGATGCCGTCCAGGTGATCTACAACATCTTTGACCAGGACCCGGAAGACGAGCTTTTCCCGGCCTGCCGAGAGCACGACGTGGCCGTCATCGCGCGGGTGCCATTTGATGAGGGAACGTTGACGGGCACTCTCACGAGAGAAAGCACCTGGCCAGAAGGGGACTGGCGCAACATCTATTTTGTCCCGGAGAACCTCATCCCCAGCGTAGAGCGCGCCGAAGCTCTGCAGGAGGTGCTCCCCGCTGGCATGACGCTCCCAGAGATGGCGTTGCGTTTCATTCTCAGCAACCCGGACGTGAGCACCACCATCCCAGGCATGCGCAAGCTGCACCATGTGGAGGAAAACCTCGCGGTCAGCGAAAAGGGCCCGCTCCCCGGCGCCCTCCTCCACACGCTTCGCGGCCACCGGTGGGACCGCGAGCCGACTGCGTGGTCCCATTGAAGAAAGAGACCTGATCGTGTACGTGACGCCCCATTTTGAGGTTGTTGAGGTTTTGGATCGGTAGGCGAGCGTGAAGACGCCGGCAGCGACCGCATGCAGCCCCGAGACATACATCTCAACACAGCCTCTTTGCCCTGCCCAACCATCGAACCTGACCGGCAAGGCTCGTGAGGATCGAGGAGACCGACCTTCCGCTTCCGTTTTACGACGACGGCTGGACGGGTGTGCAGCGTGAGGCGGCCCACGCCTTCTGGCACTGGCACCTCGCCCTTACCTCACCCATGTCCGCTACGCACGACGCTCCAGGTTTCGGCGCCTTCTTTGAGGAGGAAAAGCGACGCGCTGCGGCGGGGCAGCCGGTGTGCGTCATACCCGGTGCAGTGGCTGATGCAGCCTACGCCGCGTGCAGCGCGTACGACCTTCCGCTAGAACACCTGGCCGCGCAGGTTGGGGCGGCGGGTGCTTTTGCCGGGCCGCTCCGATTTGCGGAGGGGGGCGATGTGCTGCACTTCATCGCGCAGTGGGTTGTGCCGCATGGGCGGTTGCTTGCGGGGCTGGCAGGAAAAACGCGTTCCTGGCAGCTTCCCCTCGTGGATGAGCTCTGCCGCGCATTCTTCCTGACAGGTCGGCTTGCCGCGTTACCGGAGGATCTGACACGCGACCATCTGTTTATCCCTGAAGCGGACCTCGGTCAAATGGGTGTTTCCTTCACGCAATTGCGCGCGGGCGAGGTGGACGAAAACGTTAGGCGTCTGCTCTGGAAGCAGGTCGTGCGCGCGCGCGATGCGTTCGCCCAGGGGCAGCCCTTCGCTAGAGAGCTCGATGGCCGGCCTGCGCGGGCCTTCAAGCGGGCATGGCATGGCGCCCTCGAACTACTAAATGAGATTGAGCGCCGGGATTATGACCTGTGGTCGGCTCCGCTTTCGCTCTCGGCGTTCCAACGCGTTTTGGTGCGCTATCAGGCGCTCTTCGGCCGCGCCGCCTTTCGGTCGTGACGGTAAGGATATCTGGGGCAACAGTTTACGAGAGGCAGTCAGGCCCTCTCGCACTACTCAAATCGAACGCTGACCGAATCCCGCAACTCGACCCGCACGCCAGGCGTGGTTTTCATCATCTCCATCGCCTCCTCGTACGTCTGCGGCTTGGCCTTTACGGCTTGCGTGAAGGCTTTACTGTCCGCCATCATCTCATTGAAGTCGATGGCGAAAAGCGTCAGGCGGCTTCCATCGTGGTGGGCCGCGTCCGTCTCGACGATAGTGCCGTTGATATCGACGGCAAGGACGAGTTTGGAGCCGTCCAGCATTTCGCGCATCATCTGTAATTCCATCTCAGCCTGTGCGCTGTCGGGCTCCACGATCCGAAGAATCCGGTGGCGTGAAGCTTTCCTCGCCAGGCAGGTAGATGACGAGGGAGGCCGGGCTGCCCGGCGTGAAGGAAAACGTGATCACCTCCGGCACGTCGTCTTCCTCCACGCTCTCACCCCCGAGATCGCCCGGCAGGTTTTCGCTGGGATTCTGATTCAGCATGAGCGTGTTGATGTCGTCGAAGGCGTAGATGGTGCGGTAACCCTCGCGGCCCCCGTCGGTGAGTTTTTCGAAGACTGAGAAAGTCACGCCGGTTCCCATCTCGCCCGCTCGCTCCTCAAAATCCTCTTGGGGAAATAGCTCGGCTTCCTCGCCCTCTTCCCCGGCAGAGGCCATCATCTTCAGCATCTCGACGGCGCCCTCGGAGAAAAGGACCGTCTCTTCGTAAGTGCCGCTTCCGTCGGCGTTGAGCTTGACGACCCCCTCATAATCCATGCAGCCGCTCGTCAGAAGGGCGACACCAGCAAAAAGCAAGGGCAAGAGGGCAGAGCGATAGCAGCAGAGGGCGCGCATAGGGAGTACCTCGTCGGGCCATTCGGTGGAGCGAGAAGAAGCAACCGAAGGATACGCAATATCGCCCCTTGAAGTCTACTCCTCTGAAATCGAACTGCCCCGTGCACGTTTACCTCTGGCCTCGCATCCGATCCAGATGGGCCTGGTAGTCGGGGCGCACGCGTTGGTAGGCGCCGTTCATCAACGGGGAGGAGATGATGAAGTCGGCTGAGGCGAGGTTGCAGGCGATCGGAATGTTCCAAACAACCGCGATGCGCAGGAGCGCTTTGACGTCGGGGTCGTGCGGTTGCGGTTCTAGCGGATCCCAGAAAAAGATCATCAGGTCGATCACGCCTTCGGCGATGAGGGCGCCGAGCTGCTGGTCTCCGCCAAGGGGGCCGCTCTTGAGCAGGGTCAGGGCGACGCCGAGATGATCCGCCAGGAGACCACCCGTCGTGCCCGTCGCATAGAGGTCGTGTTGAATGAGCAAGCTGCGATTGTACCCGGCCCACGTCAGCAAATCTTGCTTCCGGTTGTCGTGGGCTACGAGCGCGATCTTCTTCCGCTCGCCGAGGATAGTCCTTTCCATAGCGCAATCAGCCTCCGTTCTGTTAGAGGGCAGGGGAGAAGGCTTGAAACAACCCCGCCCTCCTGTTGAGGGAGGGCGGGGCGCTTCATTGTGGTTTGTAAAATGCTGCGGTGTTTAACCGTTTCCTTTATCGGGACGGGCTGTGGCGGCCGGTTGCCCGGACGGGTGCCTGAGGAGCGGACTCCAACCCGGAAGCCCCTCGCGGGGCGTGAGGCTTTCGAGACACGCGTTCCATCGCCTGCTGTTCGTTGCGATAGCGGATCTCTCGTTCATCGTTCTCGGCAAGTGCGGGAGGCAGGAGAAAGGGCGGGTAGAACCGCCAGTAGTCTGCTCCATCGCTCAGGATCTTGGAAAGCCAGCGGAAATTGCCTGGCCATTTATATACCTTCTGCATAGAGTTCACCATCTGGGTGTAGGGTAGGAATCGGGAGCACTTTCTAACATGAAAGGCTCCCGGCACGACCATCGGATGTTAGGATCGTCCGATCATCT
>JAHEMB010000464.1 GCA_024643915.1 Rhodothermaceae bacterium
ACGGCTGGGAGAGCGGCCCGGCATGCGCTCCTGATACGCCGGCCTCGCGCAGATCCTGGATCAAGACATCTAGCGGATCACTGCCGGAACTGGCTGGCCGAACACCGAGATTGTCGCAGCCGGTCGTGGCGAGGCAGGCAACGAGAAAAGAGACGCGGATCAGGTACCTTTTTCTCATGGTAAAGACGACGGATCATACAACGACAAGCCAGTTTTCCGTCGTTAATACCCTTCAACCCGCAAGTGTAACGAACCACCAAACACGGAAAACCTTATGCCTACCTATTATTTCGCTCGCACCCTCGACCTGCCCCTCAATGAAGCCGAAAGCCGTGTCCGGGATGAGTTGCAGAAAGAGGGCTTCGGCGTGCTGACCGAGATCGACGTGAAAGCGACTTTCAAGAAGAAACTCGACGTCGATTTCCGCCCCTACAAGATACTCGGCGCCTGCAACCCGCAGTTCGCCCACCAGGCCCTCGAAGCCGAGGACAAGATCGGCACGATGCTCCCCTGCAACGTGATCGTGCAGGAAGCCGGCGACGGCAAAACCGAAGTGGCCGCCGTCGATCCCGTCGCGTCCATGCAGGCTGTTGAAAATGATGGCCTCGGCGGTATCGCGAGCGAGGTGCGCGAACGGCTTCGTCAGGTCATCGAACGCCTGTAACCGTCTTTCTACGAGGGTCGCTCGGACGAAAATATCCGGGCACGCTCGTGAAACCGTTATAGGGTAGGGGGGTATACCATCAAGTGCGACTTCTATCATCAATCGAACGGTATACATTATGAAGCATACAGAAATGCTGCCCATCGAAGGCATGAGTTGTGGTCACTGCGTTGCTGCCGTGAAAGACGTGCTTGGTGAGATTCCGGGCGTCGAGGTGCTCGATGTCGAGATCGGCTCGGCGCAGGTACGCTACGACGCGGACGCGGTCAGCCGTGCACAACTGGTCAAGGCAATCGAGGCGGAAGGCTACACGGTTCGGGATGCACTTCCTGCCAACTGACCTCCTCCCATCTTTTCCGCGCTTTACGCGAGGGTCGCCATGCACATGACCGAAGAAATGCAGAAGGCCGTCTTGCAGCGCCTGGGGCGCATCGAAGGCCAGATCCGCGGCTTGCAGCGGATGGTGGAGGAGGACCGCTACTGCGGCGACATCCTCACCCAGATCGCCTCGGCGCAGCAGGCGCTCCGCTCTGTCGGCAAGGTCGTCACGCGCAACCACCTGGAGACATGCGTCACCGACGCACTCCGCTCCGGCGACCAGGCGGCGGCGCAACGGACGTATGAGGAAATCATGGATCTGCTCTACCGGCAGATCCGCTAAGGAGGTTAAGGTCATGGAAGAAGTACCTGTGATTCAAGGCGCGCCACAAGAAGACGAAGTAGCCCCCTCCCCCGCCGCCGACCAACCCGCCTCCGCCACACTCCCCATCACAGGGATGACGTGCGCAGCGTGCGCGGGTCGCGTCGAACGGGCGCTTGCGAAAGTCGAAGGCGTGACCGAGGCGTCGGTGAACCTCGCTACCGAGCGCGCGCTTGTCCAGTACGATCCGCACCGCGTCACCCCGTCTGTGCTCACACAGGCCGTCCAGGCGAGCGGCTACGACGTGCCCGCTGCGGAGACGACGCTGGCGCTTCAGGGCATGACGTGTGCCGCCTGCGCGAGCCGCATCGAAAAGGCGCTCGCGAACGTGGAGGGCGTGCTGGAAGCCCGCGTCAACCTGGCGACGGAGCGCGCCGCCGTGCGCTATGTGCCGGGCGCGGTGTCTCCTGCGATGCTCAGGCGCGCCGTCCGTGATGCCGGCTACGAAGTGATCGACAGCGCAGACGGGCAGGACCGGACCGATGCCGAGCGTGAAGCCCGCGAGCAGGAGCGCCGGACGCTGCGTCGTCGGCTGTGGACCGCCGCCCTCTTCACCCTCCCCATCCTGCTCCTGTCGATGGGGCCGATGCTCGTGCCCGGCGGGCACGCCTGGCTCGAAGGGTGGCTGCCCACGCAGACGCTCTTTTACGTCCTCTTCGCCCTCGCCTCCGTGGTCCAGTTCGGGCCGGGGGCGCGCTTCTACAAGGCCGGTCTCGCCGCCCTCCGGCAACGCAGCCCGGACATGAATACCCTTGTGATGCTCGGCACGAGCGCCGCCTACGGCTACTCGGTCGTCGCCACGTTCGCGCCGGGGGTGCTGCCCGCGGGCACCGTCCACGTCTATTACGAAGCCTCGGCAGCGATCATCACGCTCATCCTCCTCGGCAAATACCTCGAAGCCCTCGCCAGGGGCCGCACGAGCGAGGCTATCAAGAGCCTGCTCCGCCTCCAGCCCCCCACCGCCCGCCTCCTCCGCAACGGGCAGGAAGAGGAGGTCCCCGTTGAAGACGTGGTGGCGGGCGACGTGGTGCTCGTGCGTCCGGGAGAGAAGATCCCGGTCGACGGCCTCGTTGTCGGTGGCGCTTCGTACGTCGATGAGTCGATGATCACGGGCGAGCCGGTGCCGGTGGAGAAAGCCGAGGGCGCCGAGGTCGTCGGCGGCACGATCAACGGGACGGGCAGCTTCCGCTTCCGCGCGACGCGGGTCGGGGGCGAGACGGTCCTCGCGCAGATCATCCGGCTCGTCGAGGAGGCGCAGATGTCGCGCCCGCGTATCCAGGCCCTCGCCGACAAAGTGGTGGCCGTCTTCGTGCCCGTCGTCCTGGGCCTGGCGACGCTGACGTTCGCCGCGTGGCTGATCTGGGGACCTGCGCCCGCCCTAACGTTCGCCCTCGTCAACGCCGTGGCCGTCCTCATCATCGCCTGTCCCTGCGCGATGGGGCTGGCCACGCCTACCTCCATCATGGTCGGCACCGGCAAGGGCGCCGCCCTCGGCATCCTCTTCCGCCGGGGCGAAGCGCTGCAAACCCTCCACGAGGCCAACGTCATCGCCCTCGACAAGACGGGCACGCTGACCGAGGGCCGTCCCCGCCTGACCGACCTGGTGACGGCGCCGGGGTTTGACGAAAACGACGTGCTGCGCCTCGTGGCAGCGGTGGAGCGTCTCTCTGAACATCCCATTGCCCGCGCCGTCGTCGAGGATGCGGCGGAGCGCGGGCTGGCGCTCCCCGAGGCGTCCGCCTTCGAGGCAACGCCGGGCTTCGGCGTGTCGGCGACGGTGGAAGGGCGACGCGTCGAGGTGGGCGCGGACCGATATTTTGAGCGAGAAGGATTGGATCTCAGCCATTTCGCAGCGGAGGCCCGCCGGTTGGGCGAGCAGGGCAAGACGCCCCTCTACGCCGCCCTCGACGGCCGCCCCGCCGCCCTCCTCGCCGTGGCCGACCCGATCAAGCCGGAAACGCCCGCCGCCATCGACGCTCTCCATGCTCGCGGCCTGCGCGTGGTGATGATCACGGGCGACAACCACAGGACGGCGGAGGCCATCGCGCGGCAACTCGGCATCGACGAGGTACGCGCTGAGGTGCTGCCGGAGGAAAAGGCGGCCGCCGTTGAGGCGCTACGTGAGGAAGGCGAGACGGTCGCGTTCGTCGGCGACGGCATCAACGACGCCCCTGCCCTCGCCACCGCCGACGTCGGCATCGCCCTCGGCACCGGCACCGACATCGCCGTGGAGGCAGGCGACGTGATCCTGATGTCGGGCGACTTGCGCGGCATCCCGGCGGCGCTCGCCCTCTCCGGCGCGACCCTCCGCAACATCAAGCAAAACCTCTTCTGGGCCTTCCTCTACAACATCATCCTGATCCCCGTAGCCGCCGGGGTGCTGTACCCGGCCTTCGGTCTCCTCCTCTCCCCCGTCTTCGCCGCCGCCGCGATGGGTGCTTCCAGCATCTTCGTCCTCGGCAACGCCCTCCGCCTCCGACGCTTCATGCCGCCCACCCTGGCTTCCGACGGGCGGTAGTTACCCGCAGCAGGCTGGTGACCCATCGCCACCAGCTTCTTGCACCGGCGGGCACGGCACGTCGCCGTAGGAGCAGAACACACAGCAATCGCCTTCCTTCGGGCGGAGGACGGTGTGGCAGGACGGGCACTCCCAGAAAAACTGGCAGGCGTCCGTCGGCATGGTCTCCGTCGCGGCGTGGCCGCAGGCGGGGCAGGTGAGGGTCGATTGGCGCTGGAGGGTCGTCATGGCCGCGCGTTGTTTTCAGCGGGTGAAGAGGGATAGCCAGCGCTTTCCGTTGCCGTCAGCAATTCTGCCACCGTCACGCGGGCCGGATCATAGCG
>JAHEMB010000465.1:0-1856 GCA_024643915.1 Rhodothermaceae bacterium
GTTTTTTGTTTCAGGAATGATCGATTATTGTGTTTCAGGCTACGATTCTCCTTGACATTGTCTAACATAAGCGTAGATTGAAAAATGGAGCGGCGTGCAGAAAATGATTGAATATTAGTTTGCGTCGCAACGGGCTGGCCACAAGGGACCTCTGTCCATGAGCCCCCGTGCTGAAGGAAGGGAGGCGGTGAAGCGCACGGGTTCCTGGGGCGGACGGATATCGTCGTCCGCCAGGAGGGAAGCGAAACTGAGGTGGGGGGTATCGGGCAAATGCGGCATGGATTGTTCGGACGGTGATGCTGAGCCTTTTAAAATGGCGTTTACTGTACTTCATCCTGACAGGATGTGAGGAGAGCGCGTAACCGATCGGACTTCAGCGGCGCGCAGTAGGGAGGGGACTTTTCATTCCTTGCACTTAATAAATCGGTGGAGCGAATGGCGTCTCAGCACTTCAATGTCGTGGTGGTCGGGTCCGGGTTCGGTGGTTCTGTCAGCGCTTATCGACTGGCCGAGGCAGGGCGCAGCGTGTGCCTGCTCGAAAGGGGACGGGCCTTTCCGCCAGGGTCATTTCCCCGCACCCAGCACGGCCTCAGCCAGAATTTCTGGGACCCGAGCGATGAGCGCTATGGCATGTTCAATGTGTGGTCCTTCAAGGGCATCGAGGCGCTCGTCTCGGCCGGCTTGGGTGGGGGATCGCTGATCTACGCCAACGTGCTGCTCCGCAAGCCGCCTGAATGGTTCTACGAAAACCACGCCTACGAAGGGGCCAAGGAGCCCTGGCCGATCAAGTATGACGACTTGGTGCCGCACTACGAGCGAGCCGAGGCAATGCTGGGGGCCCAACGCTTTCCCTTCGATAAGCCGCCGTACAACGAGGCGAAGAAGACGCAGGCGCTCAAGGATGCTGCCGAAAAGCTCCAGCTGGATTGGATGCTGCCCAATCTTGCCGTTACTTTTGCCAACCCCGGCGAGACACCCGTGCCCGGCGAACCGATCCACGAGGACCGGCCCAACTTGCACGGACGCACGCGCTATACGTGTCGGCTCTGCGGCGAGTGCGACATCGGCTGCAACTACGGCAGCAAGAACACGACCGACTACAATTACCTCTCCGCCGCCCAGCACGCCGGGGCCGACATCCGGACCCTCGCCGAGGTGATGACCTTTGCGCCGCGTAAAAATGGCGGCTATGTGGTGCGCTACGTGCAACACGACCCGGAACTCGGCTACTGGAAAAATCATGGCGGCACCCTCACAGAAATCACCGCCGACCGGCTGATCCTCAGTGCCGGGACGCTCGGCTCCACCTACCTCCTCTTGAAAAACCGGGGCGCTTTCCCCAATCTCAGCGACCAGTTGGGCGTCGGGTTCTGTGGCAACGGCGACCTGCTCGCCTTCGCCATGAAGTGCACCGACACGAAAGAGGAGGCCCGCACCGCGCGCGACCTCGGCCCCACCTACGGCCCGGTGATTACCAGCACCATCCGCATGTCCGATGAACTCGACGGCGGCGACGGGCGCGGGTTTTACGTGCAGGATGCCGGCTATCCGGCCTTCCTCACGTGGATCGTCGAGGCCTCCAATGTGGGCGATACCGTGCGGCGGTTGCTGCGCATGGCCACCCGCCGCATCAGGGCCATGCTCTCCAAGGATCCGAACACCGACATCGGCGCCGAGATCGCCGCCGTCCTGGGCGATTGCGCGCTTTCGCGCTCGTCCCTGCCTCTCCTCGGGATGGGGCGAGACGTGCCGGACGGCAAGCTCTATCTCGAAGAGAATGATCACCTCGGGTGTACCTGGTCCTTCGACACCTCCCGCGACTATTTCGAACGCGTGCGCAAGACGATGGAGGACAT
>JAHEMB010000465.1:1866-4187 GCA_024643915.1 Rhodothermaceae bacterium
GTTTGTGCCGAACCCGACGTACCGGATCAGCCGGGTGATCACGGTCCACCCGCTCGGGGGTTGCCCGATGGGCACTTCCACAGAGCACGGGGTGGTGAATCCTTACGGGGAGGTCTTCGGCCATCCCGGCCTCTACATCGCTGACGGGTCGGTAATGCCGGGACCGGTGGGGCCGAACCCGGCCCTGACCATCGCTGCCCTGGCGGATCGCACGGCGGACCACATCCTCGACCAGCCGAGCTAACCATGGAAGTGATCTCCGACACTTCGCTGCGCGAACGGGTCGTGCCCTTCACGGCGGGCGACGGCTTCGCCTGCAACCTCGTCAACGTGCGGGGCGCCGCGCCGCCCACGAAAGGCCCGGTCTTGCTCGTGCATGGGGCCGGTGTCCGGGCGGACATCTTCCGCGCGCCCGTCCAAACGGATCTCGTCACCTACCTCGCCACGCGCGGCTACGACGTGTGGCTGGAGAACTGGCGTGCCAGCATCGACCTGACGCCCAACGAATGGACGCTCGACCAGGCGGCGCGCTACGACCACCCGAAGGCCGTCGAGACGGTGCTCGAAGAGACCGGCGCCGACACGATGCAGGCCATCATCCATTGCCAGGGCTCGACGAGCTTCATGCTGTCGGCGGTGGCCGGGCTGCTACCCCGCGTCCGTACGGTTGTCAGCAACGCCGTCTCATTGCACCCGGTGGTGCCGGCGTGGTCGCGGTTCAAACTGGGATATGTGGTGCCCGCCGTCGGGCGTGCCACCCGCTTCTTAAACCCGCAGTGGGACGGCGAGGCGTCTTCGTGGATCGCGCGGTTCCTCTATCGTTTTGCCGAGCTGACGCACCGCGAGTGCGACAACTCCGTCTGTAAACAGGTCAGCTTCTACTATGGGAGTGGCTTTCCCGCACTCTGGCGGCACGAGAACCTCAACGACGAAACCCACGAGTGGCTGCGCAAGGAGTTCGCGCTCGTGCCTATCTCTTTCTATCGCCAGATCGCACGCGGCGTGCGGGCCGGGCGCCTGCTGCCCGAGGAGCCGGGGCCGGATCTCCCAGAAGATGTGGCCGCCCGCCCGCCGCAAACCGACGCCCGTTTCGCTTTCTTCGCCGGGGAATTCAACCAGTGCTTCCTCCCCGAGAGCCAGGTCCGCACGCACGATTTCTTTGAGCGCCACGCGTCGGGCCGCCACAGCCTCCACGTGCTCCCCGGCTACAGCCACCTCGATGTGTTCATGGGCCGGCGCGCCGCCGCCGATGTGTTTCCCCTCATCGAGGCCGAACTCACCCTCGCCACGTAACCGTACCGACCGATGGCCATTCCCAATCGTCAGCGCCGCCTTGCCGGCCGCCACGCCCTCGTCGACGGCATCCGGTTCGAGATGCCGATTAACTCGGAGCGCTCGCCTGCCCTCATGGCCGCCTTTCCGTGCGACGCCGCCAAGGCCGCCCGGCTCCTGCCTGGGGGCGAACTGCACCCGTTCCGCCTCCCCGGCGGGCGCGGCCTCCTGGTGATCACCGTCATCGACTACAAGATCACCGACATCGGCTCGTACATCGAGTACAGCATCGCCATCGCCTGCACGCACGGGCCGAAGCCAGCGCCATAATCAGAAACACATGCAGAAATGGCAACAGCACATAAACCATAATCACCACAAAAAGTGGTAATTCGCCGTCGACGAACATCCAGTGCACGACGGCCAGTCCCTGGAACCAGAAGACCGCGAACAACACGATTGCAAGACTCTGAATCCACGGCATGGGCGCCACAAATGCAAGTGACGACACGACAGCAACAATCAACGCAATCACGCGCCCAAAATTCAAATCACAAAACCGGCCATAAGGTCCGGTTTCACCGGGCGCCACTAACGCGTAGCGGTACCCGAACAACAAATACACGGCGTACATCGTCCAGCTCGATATCACCAGAACGATGGTCAGCATATGTGCAACAACTGCAGGATTGGCCTGCATCAGCTGCACCTGCTCGTGCAGGGCATTCGCCTGTGCCCATTCGAGCATAATTGCCATGACGGGTTGCCATAACGCCGTCAAATCGTCGACGGCGATGTGAAAACCCAGCACCGCGATCGAGGCCACCAGTGCTGACAGCTGCAATGTCAGCGCCAGCGAGCGCGTCGACTGCAGTGCGATAGCAAGCAGCACCGCGGGAAGCCAGGTCGTCAAAACCGCAATGACCACTTCCACTACCGATATACCGGATAACAGGTATACCAGCGCGAGCAATGCACCCGCGATCAATCCTTCGATCGCCGCCAGCCGCAGCCCCTGCCTCAATACCATCAGCACCATGAAGATGCCG
>JAHEMB010000466.1 GCA_024643915.1 Rhodothermaceae bacterium
CTGAGCCCGGCCTACACGACGCTAATGCTTAGTGGCTATGAGGAAGGGGCCTCCCGGCGCGGCGGCATCGGCATCGCGGGCGGTGGCCCTGGCGTGAGTGCTGTTCTGGAGATCGAGCCTGAGAGCGGCTACACGGTCGTCGTTCTCTCCAACATCGACCCGCCGACGGCCGAGGAACTGGGCCTTGCCGCCGCGCGCATGCTCCGCCAGGGCACTGACTAACGACGGAGTAGGGGAGAGAGAAAGGGTGAGAAAAGAACTCTTACTTACTCATTCCCCATTCACCCCACCAAGACCCCCGCGATGGTGGCGGTCATCATGTTGGCGAGGGTGCCGGCGAGGACGGCGCGCAGACCGAGCTGGGCGAGCTCCGATGTGCGCGAGGGCGCGAGTGGGCCGATGCCACCAATCTGGATGGCGATGGAGGAGAAATTGGCGAAGCCGCAGAGCGCGAACGTCGCCATGGTGATGGCCTTGGGCGAGAGCGTGCCCGCCGCGATGTTTTCGGCCAGGCCCAGGTAGGCCACGAACTCGTTCAGCACCACCTTCGTCCCGATGAGTGAGCCGAACTGGACGGCGTCGGCCCAGGGCACGCCGATCACCCAGGCCAGGGGCGCCAGCGTCCAGCCGAAGATCTGTTCGAGCGTCAGATCATAGCCGAAGAAGCCCGCGACCCAGTCCACGATGTAGTTGCCCATGGCGATCAGGGCGATGAAAGCGATGAGCATGGCGCCCACGTTGAGGGCCAGCTTCAGCCCGTCGGCGGCCCCGATGGCGGCGGCGTCGATCACGTTCTGCGAGCGGGCTTCCACCTCCACCTTCACCGTCCCTGCCGTCTCCGGCTCCTGCGTTTCGGGGATCATGATCTTGGCGAGGAGGAGGGCGGCGGGCGCGGCCATCAGGCTGGCGCCCAGGAGCTGCTCGGCGAAGGCAAGGCGGGCGGCGTCGAGAGCGAGGCCCTGCGCCTGCGCGAACGAGTCGCCCAGCATCTGGATGTAGGCCGCCATCACGCCCCCGGCGATAGTCGCCATGCCGCCCACCATCACCGCCATCAGTTCGGACTGCGTCATGCCCTTCAGGTAGGGCCGCACCACGAGTGGTGCCTCCGTCTGCCCGACGAAAATGTTGGCCGTTACCGAGAGCGACTCGGCGCCACTCGTGCCCAGCACCCTGCTCACCAGCCACGCCATGCCCTGCACCACGCGCTGCATCACCCCGGCGTGGTACAGGATAGACATGAGTGCACTGAAGAAGATGATGGTGGGCAGCACCTGGAAGGCGAAGAAGTTGCCCAGGCTACCGTCCAGCCCCGGGCTCAGGGCGAGGTCGCCGAAGATGAACTGCGCCCCCGCTGTGGTGAATTGCAGCACGAGGACGAAGAACGAACTGACCCACGAGAAGAACGCTTTCGGCCAGCCGAAGGGAGAGAAGACGGCGCCCATCTCGTCGCCCTTGAGGATGAGGACGGCCAACAGGATTTGGAGCCCCAGCCCGGCGGCCACCGTGCGCCAATTGATTGCGCGCCGGTTTCGTGAGATGACGAGCGCGATGCCCAGGATGGCTGCCAGCCCCAGCAGTCCTCGCAAAAGCCCGATGGTGAAATCCAAGTTGGTTTCCGGTTTACGGTGGTCGGTTTACGGTGATCGGCTTAGCATTAAAGCGCGTTGGCCCGCAACGAACGCGGCAATATAGGGGAAACGGGGCACAAAAAAAGCGGCGGGCAAAGGCCCTGTCGCCCTGGGGCAAACCGACCACCGGCAAACAAACGCTGTTGCTCCGTTTGCGCATGGTGGCTACCTTGCGGCGTCTCCTTCGTTCAGCTATCACGGCCCATGTTGTTTGCCGGCACCTCGCTTCCTGTTACCATCGAGGCCACCACGGCGGACCTCGTGCAGGGTACGATTAGCATTGAGGGGCTGCTGTCCTATCGGGATCGTACCCTCACCCTCGAGTATCGCGTCACCGATATGAGCATGCAGCCGTCGGCGGTGCGCACCCTTGATCTTTCCCTGGCGGACCTGCGCGAGGTCGAACTGAAGAAGGGGCTCTTCGGGACAAAGATTGTCGTGCGCCCGCAGCGCCTCGCGCTCTTCGAACAGATGCCCGGCGTGACGGGCGACGAACTGACGCTGAAAGTGAAGCGCCGCGACCGCGAGGCGGCCCCACCCTCGTCTCCCACGTCCGTCTGGAGCTGAGCGAGGCCCGGCTGGGAGAGGAGTAGGAGCCGCGCGACCGCGGGAAACAGACGAAGTGATTTTCCAGAGAGGCAGGCTTCCCAGTCGCTCATAGTGGCTTAGATTTTATATATTTGGCACAGGAGGGAGGCGCGCGGGGAGGAGGCTGTCGCTTCAGTCGAAAGGCCGGAGCGGCGCAGCACAGTGAAGGTAGTTTCAGGGTGGGGCTATGGATTCGCACCTATCGGCTGACAAACGCCGGCAGCTTCGCGACCTCTTCGAGGAGGCCGTCGATCTGTCGCGCCGTGACCAGACGCGGTTTCTCGATCGCTCCTGCGCGCACGACGTGGCCCTGCGCCGGCAGGTCGAGGCCGTTCTCGACGTCGATGCCCGCGTGGACCGCGTGCTGACCGACGACGATTCGGCAGCCGCCTCGCGCTGGGAGCAGATCGAGCTTCTCTTCGACCGCGCCCAACAGCTCCCCCCCGAGGAGCGCCCCGCCTTTCTCGAAGAAGTCTGCGGGGGGGATGCCGTCCTCCTGGCCGAACTCGAATCGCTCCTCGCCTACGACGCCGAGGCCCCCGCCTTTTTCGACGGCCTGGTGCGCGACGTGATGGCGCCGGGCGGGCGGAACGGCGACACGACGGACAGCTTTGCGACCGACTCGCGTCTGGGGCAGGTGGCGGCCCATTATCAGATCGAGGAGAAGCTCGGCGGCGGTGGCATGGGGGTGGTCTACAAAGCCCGCGACACCCTCCTCGGCCGCGTCGTCGCCCTCAAGTTTCTGCCGCTCCACCTCAACGCCGACGAGGACGCCAAGGCCCGTTTCGTGCAGGAGGCCCGTGCCGCCTCTGCCCTCGACCATCCCAATATCTGCACTATCCACGAGATTGGCGAGACGGCCGGGGGCGACCTCTTCATCGCCATGGCATTCTACGATGGCGAATCCCTCAAAATGAAGGTGGCCGACGGCCCCTTGCCCCTCGACGAAGCGCTCGACTACGCCGCACAAATCGCCGGAGGGCTGGCGAAGGCGCACGACGAAGGCATCGTCCACCGTGACGTCAAGCCGGCCAACGTCATGATCACGTCTGAGGGCATCGCGAAGATCGTGGACTTCGGCCTGGCGAAGGTGGAGGACGTCACGCTCACCCGGTCCGGCACCACGCTTGGCACTGTCGCTTATATGAGCCCCGAGCAGGCGCGCGGCGCGCAGGTGGACCACCGCACCGACCTCTGGGCGCTCGGTGTGGTCCTCTACGAGATGCTCACAGGGGAGCGGCCCTTCCGGGGCGACTACGAGCAGGCGATGCTCTACGCGCTCCTCCACGAGGAGCCGCCTCCTCTCAGTGAGGTCAGCCCATCCCTGCCCGCCGAACTGGAGCCGGTGTTGCGGCGCTGCCTGGCGAAAGAGCCGAGCGAGCGCTACCAGGATGCCGAGACGTTGCGGGAAGATCTGAAGCGGGTGCTGCACGGTCTGATGACTGAGGCCGCCCTCCTGGAGTCGTCGGTGCGGCAGCCGAAGCGGTCCCTCCTGCGCGGCCCGTTCCGGCGGCGCCATGCCTTCGCCCTCCTCGTGGGAGTGATCGGGATGGCCCTGCTCGTCACCTTTTTCGTTGGCAACCGCCTGCCGGCAGCGCGGCACCTGGCCGTGCTGCCCTTCCGCGTCATCGGCCCCGACGCCGACGTGCGGGCCTTCTCGGATGGCCTCGTCGAAACCCTCACGAGTAAGTTGACCCAGCTCGAACGGTACCAGGGGGCGCTCTGGGTGGTGCCTGCCAGCGAGGTGCGCGAAGAGATGACGCCGAGCGAAGCGCGTGACCGCTTCGGCGTGACGATGGTGGTCACGGGCAGCATCCAGGCCGAGGGCGAGCGCATCCGTTTGACCCTCACCCTTGTCGATGTCGAGGACCAGCGACAGCTTGCCTCGCACCAGTTTGATTATGACGAGACGAGCCCCCTGGCCCTGCAGGACCG
>JAHEMB010000467.1 GCA_024643915.1 Rhodothermaceae bacterium
GATCACGGCGAACCGCCCGATGTGCTCACCGAGGCCGGGCGCCTCTACGTGGTAAAGGTAGATCCCGAAGGCGACGTTCATCCCGTCTTTCGTCACCAGGTCCCAGCTCTCCTGCCCGTTGTCCACCCCCGTGTGGTGTTCGAGCGTCTGGACGAGCTGGCCGCTGACGGTGTAGATGCGGATGGTGCAGTCGGGCGGCAGGTTCATGAAGTAGAGGCGGCGCTCGCCGCGCCCGGTGCGGTAAGTGTTCGGCGGCTCGAAGACGCTGGTGGCCACGTAGGGGTTGGGCACCACGTAGATCTTGTCGAGGTCGTTCTCGGCGCGGGCGGCGTCGAAGCGGGGCGGCTGCACGCCGAAGGAGACGCGGTCGCCGGTCTGGAACGGCTTCTGGGTGCGGAAGCGCAGGGCCGAGCCGGGCGCGGGCAGCACGACGGGAATGTCGGGCTCGAGCTGGGGATCGGGTGGGACGAGGCGGACGGCCCACGAGGCCCGCCAGCGCCCGCCTTCGAGCGTCGGCGGCTGGCCCGGCGCGTCACCCATCACCAGGATAATCAGGTCGCCCGCATCGTACTGGCCGTTGCGGAGCGAATCGACGTCCTCGGCGAGGATGAAGCCCTGCCGCCGACCCGTCATGAGGTTCTGGATGTAAAAGGGGGTCGGGATCTCGCGCTGCCCGAGGGCCAGGCGCAGCGAGGTGTCCGCTACGGCCTCGGTGAAACGGATCTCAAAATCGTGCGGCAGCGGCACGTAGCGCTCCTGCGTGACGATGTTGCTGACGGTAGCCGGGCGCACGAGGGGGAAGTACGTCCCGCCCGCGCCGACGAAGCGCACAGTCGAGTCGATCACCGCTACCTCGGTCGGGCTGTCGATGGCGACGATGAAGCCTTCAAGGGGCGGGATCTCCACGCCGCCCCCGGTGACGGCGCCCTCGGCCAGGACGGCGCCGGTCGTCTGGTTGGTCAGCCGGTAGCGCGGCGCGGGGTCGTTCTGCCAGAGCGCATCGTTCTCAAAAAGCAGTTCGTACCGGCTCTCCTGGGCGATGGCGGTGGGGGAGAGGATCTGGATGGACACGTTACCCGTGCCGGTGGTGGCGACGTCGAGGTTCTCGATCTCGGGGGAGACGTAGCCGGCAGCGGGGGCGCGGGGCGTGGCCTCGGCGGTGTTGATGTCCGTCACGATGTTGCCCGCCACGTCGTTCTTGATGACGGCGGGGGTGAGGCTGGGGCCGATGCCGCGCACCTGCCCGTCTGCCGTCGTCAGGACGTTGCCCGCCCCGTCGCGCGCCACGAAGCCGCGGTCGTAGGCGACGAGGGCGTAGTAGTAGGTCTGCCCGTTGCGCACGGCGCGGTCCACGTAGGTGTGGCGCAGGCCGCTGTCGGTGCCGAGGTTGAACTGCACGCCGTTGGCGGCCACGGGGTGCGGCCCGCGCAGGCCGTTCTGCAGGTCGAACTGGGCGAGAGGCTTCTGGTAGGTGGCGTTGCCGAAAGCGTCGGTAATGACGAGGTTTTCGCGGAAGTTGGGCTCGGTGGAGCGGTAGATCAGGTAGCCCTCGAAGTCGTTCTCGCGGAGGAACGGGTCGTAGGATTTCTCCGCCTCGTCATCCCACAGCAGGGTCACCTGGCCGTCGCCGGGGATGGCGGTGAGGGTGGGCTTGTCGGGCGGGCGGGCGAAGCGGTAGTCGGCGTTGTAGATCTGCTGCACGGTCTCTTTCTTCCGTGCCAGGGCCGAGTTTTCGATGTTGCGGGGGTCGTTGAAGTCCTTCTCGGCAAAGAGCAGGGCCATCGAGAAGCGCTCGGTCTGCCCGGCCTTGAGGGGGAAGGGGCCGGAGGAGAAGAACATGCCGAGGTTGCGCCCGCCTTCGAGGACGATGTCGTCGAGAGGAGGGAGGGCCTGGGAGAAGATGCGGAAGTCCTCCTCGTCGTCGAGCAGCTCGTAGCGGTGCACGTCGAAGACGGCGAAGCCGGTGAGGCCGATCTGATCGGACTCGTCCTTGTCGAGGGCGTCGAAGTTGGGCTCGCCGGGGGTGGGTTTGTTGTCGCCCTCGCCGATGTCGCGGCCAGGATAGTTGGGCGCGGTCGGCCCCAGCCCGTCCTCGCCCACGTCGTCGAAGAGGGGCTCGTCCTCGTCCCACTGGCCGTTCTCGTTGAGGTCGGCATACCCGCGCCAGTCGAGGTCCTCGTCGCCCGTCCACCAGCGCCCGGCGGCAAAGGCGGGGCGCCCGGCGAGGCCGCCCTGGAAGAAGTTCTCGAGGCGGGCGAGGTTGTAGTTGTTCTGCACGTACTGACGGATGGCGTCCTGCCCTTCGATGAGCTGGCCGGGGCCGCCCTCGCGCCGCTCGTCCGTCAGGCCGTCCTCGTCGTTGTCGCGGTTGTCGGTGAAGTTGCCGGGCGATTCGAGGAAGGCGTAGCCGACGGCGCCCACCGGCCCCCACTGCCCAGGCGTCCCGATGCCGTCGAAGTCCCAGGCGAAGGCGAGGTCGAGGCGGGTGTTGTAGGCGCCCTCGTCGTCGCCCGAGTCGTCGGTGCCACCCACGCCCCAGTCGATGTACTGGGCGAAGAAGACCTCGTCGAAATCCACCGCGCACTCGTTGGTGATCTCGTAGAGCCAGAAGATGACGTCCTGGGCGAGGACGTGGCTCCACTGGAAGCCGCGTGCGCTCACCTGAAGCCCGAGGCCGCCGCGCGATTCGTCGTCTGGACAGGGGAAGAAGAAGTGAGGAGGCTGCGTCCACTCGCGGTCGGGCGCGTCGTCAAAGACGAAATATGTTTCTACGTCGGCGTTCTGCACGCCGCGCCCGAACCAGCCGTTCCACTGCCCGGCCCAGTCGATGGGGCGGTCAGGCCAGTCGGCGGGCCACGTGGCGGGGTCGTCGCTGCGGGCGGGGAATTCGGAGCGGGGGTTGGCGTAGCCGGGTACCGCCGCCCAGCCCCACGGCACCTTCGTCACCGGGTCGCGGTCGATGAATTCGCGGTAGTTGGTGCTCATCGGGTAGATGGTGCGGCCCTCACTGTTTTTCGTCTTGGTAGAGACGATGAGCGCCACGCCGTCCACGTACGAGTGCCCGCTGCCTTTGGGCCATTCGCCCGAGGGCTGGTCCGGCCACCGGGCGATCTCGCCGTAGTTGGAGTAGAGCGTGCGCACGCGGTTGCCGTCGAGCACGCCCCACTTCGTGGAGCGCGGGTCGCCCTTGTCGTCGTCCACAAGCTGTGCCTGCGCCGGGAGAACGGCCAGCAGCAAAACAGCAGCGGCGACTGTCAACAATCTGTACAGCATGAGCTTGTGCGAAAAGAAGGAGACGGGCGCCTCCGCTGGTCAAGAACGATATCAAAAGGCTACGCGCAGCCCCACCTGCACCTGCCGGGGCGCGGTGTAGAAGTCGGGGCGCTGGAGGAACTCGTCTTTGGTGTTGAGCCCCTGCGGCTCCCCGGTGAAGAAGCGCAGGTTGGGCGTGTCGCGGCCCGTGTCGCTGTAGACGTTCACGAGGTTGCGCGTGTCGAAGAGGTTGTAGACGCGGGTGAAGAGGCCCACGGCCACCCCCGCCACCGTCACATTCTTAGTCGCGTACAGGTCAAACGTCACCACGGCGGGCTTGCGGGCCGAGTTTTCGAGGCCGATGCGCTCGTCGGCGACGGAGGGCGTGTAGGGGAGGCCGGAGCCGAGCTTGCCGATGAGGGTGGCCACCCAGTCGCCGGGGTTGCCGAGGGTGAGGCTGGTGGTGAGCTGGTGGCGGCGGTCCCAGTCGAGCGGGACGAGCTGCTTCTCCGGCTCGTTGCCCGAGGCCTCGTCGAGGAGGACGGAGCGGGGGTCGCTGGCGTTGCCGCGCGCGATCTGGAAGGTGTAGTCGGCGTTGAGCCCCCAGCCCCCGGCCATTCGTTTCTCAAACGCGACGATGAAGCCCTTCACCTGCCCGTAATCCCGGTTGATGTACCGACCGTACTTTTCGAGGGGGAAGTCCTCGCCGGGCTGGATGACCTCGATGCGGGTGCCGAGGAGGTTGCGGATGTCCTTGTAATAGGCGGTGAGGGTCACGCCGATGACGTCGGTCAGGGCCTGCTGGAGGCCGATCTCGTAGGCGGTGGTCTGCTCGGGCTCCAGGTCAGCGTAGCTGAAGGCCCGGCTGAGGCCGCGCTCCGGGTCGTAGATGTAGT
>JAHEMB010000468.1 GCA_024643915.1 Rhodothermaceae bacterium
GTTCGGCCCGGCGCCGGACGGCGGCTACTGGCTCGCGGGCTTTCGCCGCAGGCCGCCGGGCTTCGATCCGTTCCGGAACGTGCGCTGGTCCAGCCCGCACGCGCTTGCCGATACGCTGGCCAATTTGGATCGGCGCTGGCGCGTGCGCCTGCTCGAACCCCTCGAAGACATCGACGATGGTGCGGCCTATGCGCGCTGGCGCGCCGCGCGTCAGTCCTCGAAGGCGGAGGGGTCCAACTCCATCTGACCGGGCTCAGTCCCCGGCGGCGCGGGCTGCGCCTTGGGCCGGTCCGTCGGCCTCGCCCCCGGCGGCACATCGCTCGGCGCCGGCGGGGAATCGGTCGTGACCGGCGTTTGCGCGATCAGCTCGGCCAGGATCGCGCGATAGATCGGGCGTGCCGTTTTCACGGTGATGCCGGGATAGAGGCGCGGGTTGTAGAGGGTCTGCACCATGATCTCATCCCACGGATGCAGCTCCTGCTGCCGGCTGGAATCGTTGAAGATCGACGGGAAGATCAACGGCGAATCGTTGACCAGCCCAAGGGACTGGGTCAATTCCTCGACGATGCAGTGTCGGCGCTGCTGCCGATTGAGACTGGTGATGACGACGCGCACCTTGGCGATCGCGAACTGCGGGTATTCGTCGATGAAGGTGTTGCACAGGGCCTGACCCGGCAGGCCCTTGTCCCGGAACAGAATGGTGAGATTGGCGGCCGTGGACTCGTCCGGATCGAGAAGGTCAATCTGCAGGCCGGACAGCGCGCTGAGCCGGGCCAGAACGTCGCGCACGACGGGCCTCGAGCGCTCGCTGCGCCAGCCGCTGATCCGCACGCGGAGCGGCCGAGCCCATTTGATGACCCTGCCGCGCCGGTTGCTGCCGCCGAACTCGGAGCTGAAGGCAACGCGCTCGAATTGCGCCACGAGCACGTCCAGGGGGGGCATGGCCGCAGTCAGGGGCGGGTGATAGGGGTTCGGCGGCGGCTGAGCGGCGGCCGGTGTCGCAGCGGCGCACAGCGCCGCGAGCGCCGAGGCGACCACGGTCGCCCGGCAGACGGATCCCCATGCTGCGATGCCCGCCATCCCCGTGACCGACGTGATGTCCATCTCCTTGAACAGCACTCGCCCTTCCAGATGCATCACCTCAAGCACATATTGTGGCGTCAACCCTTGAGCGAACTTTTGAAATGCTGATGTTTCAGGTTAATACATGGCTACCAGGGCGATATGACGACACTATTTAGAGTGGGGAAGGGTGAGTTAGAATAATAGAGGGGAGACAGTTAGGATCGTACACCATGAGGAAACACATAATTCTTGCGGAAATCGTTCCGCATATGTTCCGCAAATCACGTCACAATGGTGCGTAGAGGTGCCTAACGGTGCATGCCGACCCTGCCTAAAAACGCTGATTTCGCCCCTTTGCAGGCCGATTACTCGGAAAAGTCGCGGTGGCCGAAGTAGTGGAGCACGTATTTGATCTTGGCCGCTTTCTGCGCGCCGAACCCTGGTAGCTTTTTCACCCGTTTCTCGATGGTGGCCAGGTCGGTGCCCTCATTCCAGAGGTTGGCGGCGTCACCATCGTATGCCTCGGTGAGGTGCTGGCAGACGGCGTGCGTGGTATCGGCCATCTTGTTGGTGAAGCGGTGAACGGCGGGTTTCTCGGCGAAGGCCTCGCGCAGCGCCTCCCGATCCATCGCCGCGATATGCCGGGGATCGAGGTGGCCGAGGCGGGCGCGGAGGCGATGGGGGCCGGTGAAGGCGTACTCGGCGCGCACACGCTGATCGTAGAGCAGGCCGAGGAGGGCGGCGTTGGGATCCTGTCGAAGATAATCGTCGGCCTCGGCGTCTCCGGTGAGGGTGCCTTCTTCTCTGAAGCGGTCCATCATGCGGACCAGCCCGCCTTCGAGGTCGCCGTAATCGAGGTGCGTTACTTCAATGGTCATGGTTGGGAAAAGAGGTTGAAGGATAGAACGCCGCAAGTTCGTGCGCAGCAAGCAAACCTTCAACCGTCTTGCTTCACGCGTTCGACCTTGATGCCCCAGCTGGCGGGTGCGTCGGGGGCGTCGTCGCCGAAATCGTCGTACGCGTGCGAGCCGTCGGTGCGGAAGTGAAGGACGTATTGGCCGGGGCCGAGGCGAACGAGGCCGTCGAAGCGGCGGTTGCGGTCGCTGCCGCCGCCGGGCCGCGTATTTTCCAACGTCATTTCCCAGACCGTTTCTCCTGTCTCGTCGTCTTCGATCCAGCCGTAATCGTAGCGGCCCCCCCGCGAGATTTCGCCGAGGGCGCTGATGCGGAGTTGTGCGGCTTCCTCTAGTTCGAATTCATGTTCAACCTGGGCCTCGTTGCCGAGGCGGCTGGCGTCGACCAGTTGCTTCCCCTCGCCGAGAGGCGGCAGGGGCGCTTCCGGTGCCTCTGGAAGCGCCGGCTCCGAGCCGGCCCAGGTTTCGGCATTGCTGCGGACCAGGATGGCGCCTTCGGATAGGGTAGACGCGACGGGGAAGAGCGTGACGCCCCAGCGCATCGGATAGGTAGGCGCATCGTCGTTCCAGTCTCCGTAGGCGTGAGAATCGTCGGTCTTATAGTGAAGTGTATAGTGCCCGGGCTCAAGGGTTAGAAAGGCCGTCTGCTGCCTGTTCTTGTCGGCGCCGCCCGCAGGCTCGGTTTTGTCCAGGCTCATCTTCCAGACCTCTTTGCCGCGCGCGTCCTCGATCCAGGCGCAGTCGTAGCACCGGCCCCGGAGCAATTCGCCAATGGCGTATACCACAACGCGGACGGGCTGCGACACTTCCAGCGTGGCCGTTCGGTGCGCGTCGTTCGGTACGGCGACCAGGCTCGCGAGGGGTACGCGGGTGTGCCAGGGATCGAAGGCGGTGAGAGCGGAGACGTCAGCGGGGTCGGTGGGCTGGAGGGTGAGGCCCCAACCGAAGGGGTCGAAGGGCGGGTTGGTCTGCCAGTCGAAAGCGGCGTGTGAGCGGTCGGTTCGGTAGACGGCGCGGTAGATGCCCGTCGCCAGGGCCACCTCGTCGGCGAAGCGGCGATTGCGGTCGCCGCCGCCGGCAGCGGTGGTGTTATCGGCGGTCATCTCCCAGAGGCGTTCGCCCGTGGCGGCGTCCTCGATCCAGCCGTAGTCGCTGCGCGCCTCACCCACCTCGCCGAGGGCGTAGAGGCGGAGGCGGAGGGGGCGCTGCACCTCAAAGAGGCGCTCTGATGTGCGGTGGTTGCGGGTCGGCGCCGTCGTCCAGAAGCACGGCCCGGTGCAGGGCGCGCGCTCGTCCTCGTCCTCATGCCCCAGTCGGCTGGCGCCGGTGCCCTTGCCGTCGGTGGGGCGGAGGATGAACTGCCACTTGCCGGCTTCGCTGCGCCAGGGCTGGGCCGGGTCGATAATGCGTTTGAAGAGCGATTCCTCGCGGAGGGGCGGTGTGCTGCCGTAGCTGGCGAAGAAGGCGTCGTAGGTGCCCGGTTCGAGGACGAGCGTGTCGGCAGCGGTGGCGAGGGTGCCGCGTCCCGCCGTCACTTCGCCGGGTTGCATCGCCCAGACCACCTCGCGGTCGTCGCGGCGTAGGAGCCACGCATAGGCGGCCAGGGGTGTCTCCGCTGTGGCGTCGGCGGCCTCGAATGAACCGGTGGCGGCGACGGCGAAGCGGACGGGCTGCTCTACGCGGAAAGCGCTGTGCTGGAGCGTGCCCGGCTCGATGTCTGTAAAGACGATCAGCCCCGGCGGATGCGGCGAGCCGACCAGGAACCGGCCGACGAGGAGGAGGACGACCGCCACCAACAGGAAGAGTTGGAGCCGAACGATGTTTCTTCTTTTCATGAGGGAGGACGAGGCGTGAGGCTGTAGCCTTCCCCTGTACGCATCACCCCCGGTGAAGTTACCTGACAGATGGAGGATGGAAGACGCCGGGTGGCAGCTCACACTTTCCAGCATCACATAAACGCTCGCTCTCTGCTCTCCGCTCGCAGAAGCCCCTTACAGAAAGCCGGGAAAAACCTTACTTTGTCCCCGAGGCAGGGCGCGGCGCAGCCGTTGTAACAATCGTTCTGCCGTCTGAGTAGAAGCACGGTCTTTCTCAATGGGCAATTAACAATGAGCAAGGGAAGAACGTGACAGTGGATGGGTGTGATGTTGCCGGTTTCAGACGAGG